>NZ_JBHJQI010000013.1:0-97659 GCF_042262805.1 Streptomyces sp. NPDC056361 | reverse complement strand
GGGGGGGGGGGGGGGGGGGGGGGGGGGGGGGGGGGGGGGGGGGGGGGGGGGGGGGGGGGGGGGGGGGGGGGGGGGGGGGGGGGGGGGGGGGGGGCCCCCCCACCGCCCCGGAACGGGATCGGGAACCGTACGTACACCGTCGGGGGCGACCTGCTCGACGTCCACGGCAACACGATCCACGGAGACTTCACCGGCATCCGCAAGACGGCGGGGGCGGGTGAGCCGGAGTGAGCGACCAGGACGACGGCGAGTCCCGGAACGAACCCCAGGACGCCGGCCGCGCCGCCGACGACCGGGCGGGCGGGCACGAACGGGGCTCCGACCGGGGCGCGGACCGGGGCGGGGGCAGGAGCGGCGACCGGGGAGCCGGCCGAGGGGCGGACCGGGGGGCCGGCCGGGGGGACCGGGACGGCGACCGGGCCGAACGGGGGGACGGGACCGGGGACCAGCCGCGCGAGCCCAGCGTCTTCGCGTCCGCCGACCGGGGTCCCCTCGGCGGCGAGAGCGGCACCGGCGGCGCCGCCACCGCACGCCGGGCCGTCCGCACCCTGACGGGCGGCCCCGGCGACCGGCACACCACCATCCACGGCGACGGCACCGTCTACGAGGGCCCCCAGGTCCTCGCCCTGTACGGCCCCGACCACGCGCCGCACTTCGTCCAGGGGCCCGTCCCGCCCGAGACGCTCGCCCACCTCGGCCGGGTGTACTGCGAGACCACCGGCTACCAGCGGATGAAGGACCGGCTCCGCGACCACCGGGTCCTCGTCCTGTGCGGCGAACCCGGCAGCGGCCGCCAGGCCACCGCACTCGCCCTCCTCGACGAACTCACCCACGGGAAGGTCTTCCGCCTCGACCCGCGCCACGGCGTCGACGAGATCACGGAAGAGGCCGTCGAGGACGGCGGCGGGCACCTCCTGGAGCTGCTCACCGAGGACCTCGGGACCGAGAGCGAGCACCGGCCCTCCCGCTCCGGCCCCGGCGACCGGACGGCCGGCGCGCCCCGGCCCGCCACCCGCCTCTCCGAACTGCACCTGGACCGCTTCGGCGACCTGCTGCGCGGCCGGAACGCGTACGGCGTCGTCCTCGTCGAGAACGGCGAGCTCGCCGACCGGCTCCTGCGCGGCCGCTACGGGGTCTACTGCGCCCCGCCGCCCGCCGACGAGGTCCTCCACCGCCACCTGCGGCTCCAACTGAACGGCGAGGCCCTCGACACCGCGCGCGCCCTCGCCCGGCGCCCCGACGTGGTCGACGCCCTCGGCCTGGAGGCGCTGCGGCCGCGCGAGGCCGCCCGGCTCGCCGACCACCTCGGCCGCCACTGGCGCGGCGAGCTCGACGACGATCAACTCCTCGCCGACTGCGCCACGTTCGTGACCGCGCAGGCCCGGGAGTGGTTCGCGGGCGCCGACCGGCCCGGCACCCTCCCCGAGGCCCTGCCGACCCTGAACGCCGGAGCCTTCCGCATCGCCGTCGCCGTCTTCGACGGCTCCGCCTACAGCCTTGCCGCCGAGGCCGCCGAGCTCCTCGCCTGGGAACTCGCCGTCACCCTCGACCCCGAACACGCCCCGGGCCGCAGGCTGTTCGGGACACACGCCGAACACCGGCCGGTGCTCGCCCGGGCGGTCCTCGAAGACGGCGAACTGGACCTGGGCCCGGCCAAGGTGCCGGTGCGGGCCGTCCGCTTCCAGGGCGGCGGGCTCGCGGGCGCCGTCCTCGGCGAGGTCTGGCACGGCTACCACAACGTCCGCGGCCCGGTGGCCCGCTGGCTGCGCTCGCTCTGCGACGACCCGCGGTCCGAGGTGTGGGTGCGGGCCTCCATCGCCGCGGGCGTGCTGTGTTCCTGGGACTGGATCCACGGCTTCCGCGAGCTGATCGCACCCCTTGCCGCGACGGACGAACCCGTCGCCCGCATGGCCGCCGCGACCGCCCTCGCCGAGTCCGCCCGCGACCCGCGCGTCCGCCCGGCCGTCGCCGACGTACTCAAGGAATGGGCGGCGTCCGACGAGGACACGCTCGTCGGGACCGCCCTGCTCGCCCACGGCTACGTCCTGGCCGCCGGGGACGTGCCCGGCTCGCTCGACGCCCTCGCCCGGGTCGTCAGGGCCCGCGAGGCGGGCGACACCGACGTCCTCGTGCACGCCGCCTTCAGCGCCGCCCGGCTGCTCGCCTCCGGCGAACCCGAACCCGTACTGCTGCGGCTGCGCCAGTGGCTCGACGACGGCCGGCTCGGCCTCGCCAACCTGGTCCTCCTCACCGTCATCCGCACGCTGAGCACCCGGACCACGCACCTGTGGGGCCTGCGGGACGTGCCCGAGCTCGACCCGCACGCGGCGCGGCCGCTGCTCGTCGCGCTCCTCGCCACCCGGCCCGGCCTCGCGCCCGACCTGGCGCGGCTGCTGCGGCACACCCTCGCCACGGCGCGCTCCGGCGAGGCGGCCCTCGAAGCGTTCGGCGGCCTGCTCCGGCGGGCCGCGAAGGACCCGGAGGCGCTCCGGCACGTCTGCGGCTTCCTCCCGCTCCTCGCGGTGGAACGCCGCGACCGCGACCGCCTCCGGGGACTGCTGAACGAACTCGTCAGGGACCGCGACCGGCCCCTGGACCGACGAGCGGCGCGGCGGATGTGGGACGCCGTCACGGAAGGAGCCAATCGATGACCGGGCCCGAGCAGAACGGGAACGCACGGCCGGACGACCGGGCGCGCCGGGACGAGCGGGACCCCGGCGGACACGGCCCGGACGGCCGGGGGCCGGACCGCCAGGGCCCCGACGGGCGGGCGCGGCAGCGGTACGACGGCGCCGCCGCACAGGACGGGGGGCAGGCCCGGCCCCAGGGCCGCGACCGGGAACCGTGGAACGCGGACGCGTCCGGACGGCCGCGCGGCCCGCTGCTGCGGGAGTACGCGCCCCCGTACCGCCGCCGCAGCGGCCGGATCGCCGCCGTGCTGCTCTACCGCAACGGCGGCCACCGCGTGGTCTGGCCGGACCGCAAGGAGGACGTCAACAAGCCCCTGATCGGCTCCCCGTACACCGTCTTCGAAGTGCAACTCGGGCGGAACCTCACGGAGTTCAGACTCCAGCTGCCCGCCTCGGGCGACGGCGTGTTCTTCGAGGCCGTCGCCCGCATCCAGTGGATGGTGACCGACCCGCACCTCGTCGTCCGGGAACAGGTCGAGGACGTCGCCGAACTGCTCCACGACGAACTGCTCGACGGGCTGCGCCGGCTGTCCCGGAGGTTCCGGATCACCGACGCGCAGCGCGCCGACGAGGCGGTGCGCGAGGCGCTGAGCACCGGCCGTCTCAGCTTCGGCAGGGACATCGGACTGCGGACCAGGGTCCACGTCTTCATCGACCTGGAGGAGTCGGTCAAGGCCGAGGTCCAGCGGCGGGACCGGATCGACATCACCATGGAGGCCGACGCGCGCGAGGCCGAGGCGGTGCGCCGCAAGGACGCTGCCGA
Source organism: Streptomyces sp. NPDC056361 (assembly GCF_042262805.1). NCBI lineage: Bacteria > Bacillati > Actinomycetota > Actinomycetes > Kitasatosporales > Streptomycetaceae > Streptomyces > Streptomyces sp. NPDC056361. Next base: position 94,206 of record NZ_JBHJQI010000013.1, on the reverse strand, counting down.
GCGGGTGCTCATCGCCGACCGCGCCCGCGAGATCGAGGCCCTCTTCCGGCGCGGCGACCTGGCCCAGATCGCCCACCACATGGCGGTCCACCCCGACAAGCAGTGGGAGATCCGCAACCAGCTCCAGCAGGAGCGCCGCCAGGGCCAGGAGGACTACCTCGCCGTCTTCACCCAGCTCCTGGACACCGGGGTCCTCGAACGCCACGACATCGGCGAGCAGATGTACCAGGTGCTGATGTACCTGCGCTCCCAGACCGGCACCATCGTCGGCGGCATCACGGACCGCGTCCTCAACCCCTCCGGCACCGCAGGTCCGCGTTCCCCGCGCGCCATCGAGGAAGGGCACCCCGAACCCGGCCGCCCGGACTGGGACGACGACGCCCCGGGCGGGACGGGGCACCGCGAACGGCGGGACGCCCCTCCCGCGCCCCGGGTCTACGAGCCGACCCGCGTCGAGTCCGGCTCGGACCGGGAGCGCGACCGGCGCGACCGGAGGGGCGAGCGGGGGGAACCGGGCGAGTCGGGCGAGCGGGGTGAGTCGGGCGAGCCGGGTGAGCGGGAATGGAACCGCGGCCACGACCGGTACGAGCGCTACGACCGGTACGACCGCGACGACCCGTACGACCGCGAGCGCCCCGACCGGGAACGGGGCACCTCCCGGCCCACCCGCCCCACCCGGCCCAGCGCCGACTTCGACGACTGGGACGACGCGTGACGACCCCGTCCGGCGCCCCGGACCATACGCCGGTGTCGGACCATACGCCGGTGTCCGACGACATGCCGGTGCCGGACCGCGCGCTGGTGTCCGACGACATGCCGGTGCCGGACCACACGCCGGTGCCGCCCGGCGCCCGGGACCGTACCCCGACCACCCCTCCCGGACCCGCACCCGCACCCGCGCCCGCACCAGGACCCGCGCCCGGACCCGGACCCGAGACCGCCCCCACCCCGCCCGAAGAGCTCCGCTTCATGGCCGAGCGGCTGCTCGCCACCGTCCGTGAGGACATCGGACGGGCCGACACGAAGGCCGCGATCCTGCTCTCCGGGGCGCTCGCCTTCCTCGCGGTGGTGTTCTCGGGGGACCGGGGACCGCTGCCCGAGACCGGTGCGGGACTCGCGTTCCTGCTGGTGGCGGGGGTGCTGTGGACGGCGGGGGTGGTGATGCTCGTCTCGGTGGTGCTGCCCCGGACCCGGATCGGGGCGGACCGCACGCTGCTGCGCGAGCTGACGGCCGGCCCGTCGGAGCCGGTGCTGCGGGAGCGGCTCACCGCGTCGGGGGCGGACGCGACCGGCTGGCTCCTCGAACAGGCCAGCGTGCACGGGCTCGTGCTCGCGGCGAAGTACCGGTGGCTGCGCCTGGGCGTGTGCGCGCTCGCGCTCGGCGCCCTCCTGGCCCTCTTCAGCGAACTGTGGTGAGACAGAAGATGCAGTGGACCAACAAGGGGAGCGCCCTGCTCCTCGCCGGGGCGCTCCTCGCGCTCTCCCCGTTCACGGCGGTCCCCGCCTCGGGAACCGGCGCGGCCCCCGGCGCCCTCCGGGCGGCGCGGTCGGCCGCCGGGCCCTCCGACGGCCCCGAGCCGATCGACTTCGCCGTCGTCGTGGACCAGTCGGCGAGCCTGGCGGACAAGGACCTGGCCAGGGAGACCGAGGCGGCCGCGCTGTTGAGCCAGGGCGAGATATCGGAGCGCTCCCGGGCCGCGGTGATCGGCTTCGCCAGTTCGGAGAAGGCCGGCCAGTCGCCCGTCAGCGAGGTGTGCCCGCTCATCGTCGCCGATGCCGCCGGCCGCGAGCGGCTCAGCGACTGCGTGCAGCGACTGGGCCGCCGCGACGACAAGCGGATGGGCCCGGGCACCGACTTCCCGGCGGCGATCCGCCAGGCCGTCACCCGTCTGACGCAGGGCGGCGACGGGGCGGCCGGGGCGAAGACTCCGGCCGTCCCCAAGGTCGTGTTCCTGCTGACCGACGGCAAGCTGGACGTCGCGGACAGCCCCGAGTACGGCACCGACCGCGACAGCCGCCAGGCCAACGGGCAGCGGAGGCTCACCGAGGAGCTCGCCCGGGCGCGGGCCGCCGGCGTGCAGATCTGGCCGCTCGGCTTCGGCAGCGCCATCGACCGGGCCGCGCTCACCGCGATGGCCGACGGCGGCTACCGGGGAGCCTGCTCCGACGTCCCCGGCTCCGCCCCGCGCATGCGGGTCGTCGGCACGTCCGCCGAGATCGACACGGCGCTCCAGGAGACCTTCGCCGCCGCCCGCTGCGCCCGGATCGCGCACGGGACCGCCGGGAAGCCGCCCGCCGACCTGACCGTCACCATCCCGCCGATCGCGACCGACGGCTCCCTCACGGTCTCCAAGCACGACCCGAAGGTGCGGGTGACGTACTTCGACCCGGCGGGCCGCAAGGTGCCCGCCCGGGGCGAGTTCGACGGTTCGCTGTTCGAGGTCAGCGGGCAGGACGGCCCGGTCGAGGCGCTGCGCGTGAAGAACCCGCTGCCCGGCCGCTGGCGCGTGCACATCGAGGCGCCGGAGGGCCACCGCGACCGCGAGGTCGCCGTCCGCGCCATCTGGCAGGGTCGCCTCCGCTCCGACGTCACCCTCGACCCGGCCTCGCCCCGGGCCGGCGAGGAGATCACCGTGCAGGCCCGGATGCAGACCAGGCGCGGGGTCGTCATCTCCGACCCCCGGCAGCTGGCGGGGGTCGCCGTCACCGCCGAGATGAGCGGCGCGGGCTTCCCGCCCGTCACGTTCCGGCTCGCCGACGACGGCCGGGCGCCCGACCGCAAGGCCGGCGACGTCCGCTTCACCGGCCGCCTCACCGTCCCCGCCGGCGCGACCGGCGACCTGAAGTTCGTCACCCGCATGGCCGCCCCCGGCATCACCTCCGACCTGCGCCCGCTGTACGCCCGGGTCGCCGAGGGGCCGCGGCCCGTGATCGCGGGGCTCGCCGTCGATCAGGCCACCGTGTACCCCGGGGGCACCGTCCGCGGCACCCTCGACATCACCAACGAGGACTCCGCCCCGCACACCCTGCGCCTCGCCCTGAAGGACGTGACGCCCGGAGCCGAGCTCACCCTCGCCCCGACGACCGTCACGGCGCCGCCCGGCGGGAGCACCAGGGTCCCCTTCACGGTCGCCCTCGGCGGCTCCACGCCCCTCGGCGAACTGGGCGGTCAGGTCACGGTCGTGGACACCGACGGCGACGTCGCCCTCGACTCCGACTACCTGGACGCCCGGGTCGTGGCGCCGCCCACCTGGTGGGACCGCTGGTGGAAGGAGGCGGCCGGCGGCGCCGGCGTGCTGCTGCTGCTCGCCGCCTTCGCGGCCGTCCGGCTCGCCGCCCGGCGCCGCCGCCGCGACCTCACCGGTCTCACCCTCGAACTCGGCCGCGAGGGGAGGAACCTCTACTCGCTGCCGATCCGGCGCGGCCAGAGCCCCGGCGGCGTGTTCGCCTTCACCGTCGACGAGCCGTACGGAGCCCCGCCCACCCTCCGCCGGATCCGCGGCGGCACCGCCTCCGCCTCCCACGTCCTGCGCCGCACCGGCGGCGGCGAACTGCTCCTCCGCCCCCGCGGCGGCCCGCAGGTCCCCGTCAGGACGGGCGAGCCGATCTCCCTCGGCGACCACGAACTCGTCGTCCGCGGCGGCCGCGTGGAACCGCAGCGGACCCGTGACCTCCCGTGGTCCCGCCGCTCCGGGCGCCCCCGCGGGTCCGGCACGGGAGCGGGACCCGGCGGCACGGGACGGCGCAGGGGTACGGAGGCGGGCACGGGACCCGGCACCGGCGGCGGCACGGGAGCGGGCACCGGCTTCGACGCCGGCACGGGATCCGGCGAGGCCGCACCCGGCGCGGGCGCGTACGACGAGAACTTCTGAACGGGTCACCGAGGAGACGACATGAAGATCTACCAGCCCATGCTCTTCGTGGGACTCGGCGGCACCGGCGGACGCATCGGCAGCGAACTCGAACGCAGTCTGCGCCGGGAGCTGTGCGGGCCCGACGGCACCGACCTGGTCGACGGCGGCCGACGGCTGCCCTTCCAGCTGCCCGACTGCCTCCAGTTCGTCTACGCCGACTTCAGCGAGGGCGAGCTGCTGAGCCAGCCGCAGTTCCGGGCCAAGGGCGCCGAGGGCGCCGCCTTCGCCCGTACCTCCCGGATGGTGCGCGACCTGCTGCCCACCGACTTCGACTCCTCGCCCGAGGTGACCCGCATGCTGCGGGTCTCCGTCCACGAGGAGACCCGGCTGTGGCTGCCGCCGCAGGCCCGCCAGCCGCGGGTCGCCCCCCTGAACAGCGGCGCCGGGCAGCTGCCCACCGTCGGCCGCGCCGCGTTCTTCGCGACCGTCCGCTCCGGCCTCGAACCCGTCCTGCGGCAGCTCCGCGAGGCCATCGGGGCCATCGGGCAGGCCGCCGGCGACCTCAAGCGGGTCGGCGGCGGCCGCATCCGCGGCTGCGACGTCTTCGTCGCCTTCTCCGTCGCCGGCGGCACGGGCGCCGGCATCTTCTACGACTTCATCCACCTCATCGGGCACGAGTTCCGCAACGCCAAGGTGCCCGGCGTGAAGATCTACCCGCTCGTCGTCATGCCCTCCGCCTTCCCGCCCGAGGCGGGCGGCGGACGCGAGGCCGAACTCAACGCCGCCCGCGCCCTCGTGGACCTGTCGCGGCTCGTCGACGACCAGAACGTGCCCGACGCCCTCGACACCGTCGGCGACGTCGAGGAACACGGCCGGCTCAGCGTCACCTACCCCGGCGACGGGCTCGTCGCGCTGCGCCCCGCCACCATGCAGACCGCCTTCCTCTTCTCCAAGCCGGCCGTCATCGGCAGCGAGGACCTGCGCCGCTCCATCACCGCCATGGTGATGTCGCTGATCGGCACCGAACTCGGCGAGGACAGCGGCGGGGTGAACCGCGCCGAGGACGACTACCAGTCCTTCGCCGCCAGCTTCATCAACAAGAGCGTGGAACGCGCCACCCCCGCCCGTACCGGCATCGGCTACCGGGGCATGTCCACCAGCCTCGCCGCCTCCCTCACCGTCCCCGTCGACGACCTCGCCGAGATCGTCGCCGCCCGGCTCCTCGCCCAGGCCGTCCGCGGCATGTCCGAGCGCGCCCGGCGCCCCGCCCGGGAAGGACAGGACCACGTCCGCGACCTGTTCACCCGCTCCGGCGTCGGCCGGCTCTGGAGCCGCGAGGCACCCGACGTACCCCTGCCCGAGCAACTCCCCAGGGGCAGCAGGGACATCACCCAGGAACTGCGCCAGCGCCTGCAGGACATGGAGGAGTCCCTGCACCGCCTCGACATCCACCTCTCCCGCGAGATCCCGCGCCTCACCGAGGACTTCAGGCCCGGCACGGGCGCCCGCGAACTCCTCGGCACCATCGGCCCGTTCCAGCTCGAAACCGTCCTCGCCGGCCTGCCGGGCCACCCCGACCGGGTCGCCAGGGAAGGCTTCACCGGCATGCTCGACAACCGGCGCAACGAACCCGAACGGCCCCCGCACGTCCAGACGTCGGCCCCCGCCATCCCCCGGATCAGGGGCAGCGTCGGCGGGGTCGTTCCGGCCCGGTGGGCCGACCCCGACGTGCAGGACGCCCTCGCCGCGCAGGAGGCCTGGTACCAGTGGCGGGCCCGGGTCCTCTGGCACCGCGGCTGGCAGGCCGGGGAGGCCCAGTGGCGGCCGTCCCTCAACCGCGTCACCAGCGAGGTCGCCGAACTCGCCAAGGTGCTCCGCGCCCACGAACAGGACGAGCGCAAGGTCTTCGCCGACCGCCGCCGCGAGCTCTACCGCGACGACCGCGCCGGCATCGCCTACCTGCTGCCCCCGCAGAACACCCTGCGCGCCTTCTACGACGACGTCGTCGACCGGCTCGCCCAGAGCGAGGGCCTGCCCGAGACCACCGACGCCGCGACCCTCCTCGACCGGCTCGTCGGACCCGACGACTGGCGGCGCGCCCTGGACGCGGTCCGCCGCTCCTCGGGGGCGGCCGTCAAGGAGATCAAGCAGGTCGTCGAGCGGCGGGTCAAGCGCCTCTTCGGCGAGGCCAACGAGGACGTGTTCGCCCGCCCCCTGCTGCCCTCCATGGAGCTCCTGCTGCGGGCCGCCTCGGGCGACGAGACCGCCGAGGCGAAGGTCGACCCCCGCTGGCTCGACCAGTTCCGCTCCCGGCTCGCCGGACTGCTCCCCGTGGGGTTCATCCCGGACGGCAGCGGCCCGCTCAAGATCCTCATCGTGCATCCCGCCAGCGAGTCCGACGGCCGCGCCGCCGGCTTCCTCTCCCAGGAACTCAACCTCCCCTCACGGGTGTTCCCGGAGTGCCGGGCCGTCGACACCGACTCCATCACCGTCGTCCTCTTCCGCAGCGGCATGAACCTCACCGACATCTCCGAGGTCCGCAGCGTCCTCAGCCTCTGGTCCGAGGCCCGCGACTCGGGTGGCGAGGGCGACTTCCTGCACTGGCGCCAGCGCCTCGGCTACCAGGACGACTGGCTCGTCTCCACCGAGCAGGACCGCCAGCGCATCCTGCACCGCCTGCTCTGCGCGATGTGGAACGACCACATCGCCGCCGAGGGCCCGGCCGCCTCCCCCCACCTCGTCCGCATCCGGCTCCAGGAAGGCGAGTCCGCGACCATGTCGCTCCGCCTGGAGGGATTCGACGGCTCGCTCTCCAGCTGGGCGGGACTGCTCCGCGCGTACGAACGCTGGGCGCTGCTCGACGAGGGCCAGATCATCGAGCAGTTCTGCGAACGCCTCATGCGCACCCTGCCCAAGGGCCTCGCCCAGGTCCCCGCGCCCCCGTCGGCGCTCTTCACCCGATTCGTGGAGGACATCGCCCCGCGCCAGCTCGCCCTCATCGACCGACTCGCCGCCGAGTACGGCGAGTCGGACACCGAGTGGCTCGCCCCCCTGCGCCACTTCTGGGAGGTCACCTACCCCGGCGCCCTCGACATGCGCTTCCCCAGCGCCTCCCGCCCCACCCGCTCCAACCTCCGCACCCTGTACGAACGCCACGCACCGCGCCAGGGCCGCCGCCCGGCACCCCGGCGCGGTCCGGTCCCGCCCCCGGGCCGCGGCCGCCCCGAAGGCCGCGTCCCCCGGGACCGGTACGAGCCCCGACCGGGCGCCGGACACCAGAACGGACACCAGGAAGGACACCGGAACGGGGTCCAGAACGGGTTCCAGAACGGGGGCCGGTACGAGGACGAGGACGGGCACGGGAACGCGAACGCGAACGGGCACGCGTACGGGTACGGGAACGGCGGGTCCGTCTACGAAGGCGACTGGGAACTGGAGCCCGAGCCGGACTTCGGGCCGCTGTACGACGACGTCGACGCGGGCCTCGACGACGGCCCGGACGACGGCTCGGACGACGATCTCGACGACGAGGGCGGCTTCGGCGACCGCTACGAGGGCGGCTACGGGGACGGCCTCGACGACGGCTTCGACGACGGCTATGGGGACGGCTACGGGGACCAGCCGCGCCGCCGCGACCGGGCCGGTGAGGCGGAGTGAGCTCCCGTGTACTCACAGAACGGCCGATGCCCGGCCACGCCGTCTGCCTCGACCTGCGCACGGCGGAGGCGTACGACGCCGACGCCGCCGTGCGCGCGGCCCTGGACGCGCCCCAGCCGGGCGGTGAGCGCCGCTTCCTCGTCGTCGACGCGGCCGACCGGCTCGTGGCCCACCAGCTGCTGTACGAGCGCCTCTTCTCCTACGGGCCCGCCCACATCGTCTGTCTCGCCGTCGGCGCGCGGGGGGAGCGGAACCTCAGCCGCTCCCTCACGCTGCGCCCGCCGCAGGCCGGGGTCCTGTGGGTGTTCGACGGCGCCGAGGACGGTGTCCCGGGCGAGGCCGTGCTGCGGCCGCTGGTCGAGGTCCTGTCCACGCCCGAGGTGTTCGACGCGGTGCTCCGCGCGCTCGGCGAGGTGGTGCACGGCGTCGCCGTGCCCGCCGTCCGCGTCCTGGAGCACGACCTCACCGACGAGGCGCGGGCACGCGCCTGGCGGCAGGCGGTGGAGGGGCTGACCGGCCCGGACGTCCCGGCCGGGGGCGTCTCGGCCGACCAGGTGCCAGGGGCGCTCGCGCTGCTCCTCGACGAGGGCGTGCCGCGCTCGCTCTCCGGCCACCCCTGGCTCCCGCCCCAGGGCAGGGCGGGCGCGCGGCTCGCCGCCTGCGAGGAGGCGCTGGGCGACGCCGTCGACGGCTACGAGCGCGTACGGGGCGCGGCCGGGCTCCTCACCCGGGTGGGCCGGACCGTGGACCTGCCGGGTGACGTCGAGAAGGTGACGGAGGAGCTGACCCGGTTCCGTACCGCCGTCGCGGACGCGTTCGGCGCCGCGGGCGGCACCCGGCTCACCGCCGAGCACCGGGGCCTGCTCAGGGACCGCGGCATCGAACTCCCCGAGATGCCGCGGGAGATCTCGCGGACCGGCATCGTGCCCGCGCTGCGCGACCACACCCACGACCTGATCGGCAAGGGCCTGCCGCTGCGGTCCGTCGCGGCCCGGCTCTCCGCGCTCTCCGCGCGCACCGCCCCGGTGGGCAGCGCCGCCCGGCTCGCCCGCCTCGACGCGATCTGCGGTCCCGAGCGGCTGCGGCGGCTCGGCGGCCGCCACCCCTTCACCGGCGGCGGCTCCCGCCCGGCGGCCTTCGCCGTGACGGGACTCCTCGCCCTGCTCGCCGGGGTCTGGCCCGTCCTCGGCTGGGCGCTCGGCCCGGCCGTCGCCGTCCTCGCCGCCGGGCTCGCCCGCCTTTCGCTGCGGCACCGGCCGAACCGCTCGCCCGACGGCCGGATCGACGGCGGCGGCGCCACGGGCGCGGCGCCCCGCCTCGCCGGCGGGCTCGTCGGCGGCGTCGCCGGGGCGGTCCTCGGCCAGCTCGTCGGCCCGCCGGCCTGGGCGGGCGCCGTCGCGTTCACCGTGTCCGCGGCGGCGGTCGGCCTCCTCGCCCTGCGCGACTGGACCCGGGCCGTGGACGACTGGTGGGCGCGCGCCGACCCCGAGGAGGCCGGCCGGATCCTCCGGGAGATCCAGGCCCTGGTCGTGACGACCGCCGTGCACGACTGGCTCTTCGCCGAGGTGCGCCACCACTGCTCGGCCGGCGCGGGCGCCGTGGCCCACCTGCTCCGCGCCCTCGCGGCGACCGCCGACGCGCACGGCCGGCCGTACGCGCCCGAGCGGACCACCGGCAGGTCGCCGAGGCCGGCGACCGCACCGCCCCCGGCCCCGGCCGGCGGCGCGGCCTCCTGGAGCTGGGAGGACTGGGGCGACGGCGACGAGGCCGACGCCTGGTCCGACCTGGACGGCGAGCCCCCGACCGCGGCCCCGTACCGGTCTCCGTCGCCCGGCGACCCGTTCGACCTGCCTGATCCGCGCGATCCGGCCGATCCGTTCGGCCTGCCTGATCCGCGCGATCCGGCCGATCCGTTCGGCCTGCCTGATCCGCGCGATCCGGCTGATCCGTTCGGCCCGGCTGACCCGTTCGATCCCGCTGATCCGCGCGATCCGGCCGACCCGTTCGAGCCGGCCGGCCCGCACGACCGGACCGGCTCGGTCGACGGGTCCGGCGGATTCGAGACGTCCGGCTCCGAGGACCCCTACGGCTCATCCGACCGCTTCGACCCGGCGGACCGCTTCGACTCTTCCGGCCCCTACCGCCCATCCGACCCGTACCGCCCATCCGACCCGTACGGCTCGTCCTCCTCTTACGGCCGCCCGCACGGCAAGGTCTCCGGAGTCCCCGGCGGCGGGCCCCCGCCCCCCTTCCCGTCCGTGTCCGTGCCCGGGTCCGGGCCCGTGCCCGGCTGGTTGGAGCGGCGGTACGGGGACGGGGGCCCCGCACTCGTGGACACGCTCGTCGGCGACCTCGTCGGCGGCGCGGTGCTGATCCTCGACCGGTGCTGGGCGGGCATCGAGCGCGACCCCGGCGCGACCGCGACGGCGGTGTACGAGCAGCGGTTGGGGGAGCTGCTCGACGAGACGCGGCTGCGTCTGGAGCGCGATGTGGCGGCCTCGCCGCCGCCCGTCGACGACGGGCTGCGGGACCGCGAGGCACTCACCGCGCTCGCCGCGTTCACCGACCGTTCGGACCGGCCCGACGCCGCCCGGCTCACCGGGGTGGCCCCGGACGCGGTCGCCCGGCTGCTCCTGGCCGAGGACGACCCGGGCCGCACGGTCGCGCTGTGCGGCCCCGAGCACCTGCGGCTGCTCTCCCACGACCCGCTCGCGGCCCGGCAGGTGCGGTTCGTGCCCGAGGCGATGCGCCGCGGCGCGGCGGGCGACGACGTCTGGCGCGGCACCGCGGAGGACGTCGTGTGGACCGGGGCGGGGCGGCACGCCGGCATCCTCCGCCTCGTACCGCTGCGCGCGGACGTCGTGAACACCGTCCGCGCCGAGGAGGCGGGAGAACCGTGACCGACCCGAACCAACCGAGCCGACCGAACCAAGTGAACCAACCGAACCGCCAGGCCGACCCGTACCCCCCGATCGACCCCGACCACCCGGACCACCTCAGCGAACCCACCCCGCCGCCCCACCCCTACTACCAGGAGCTGGAGTTCCGCACGCACGAGGAGGTGCCGGTCCGCTTCGCCGTGCGGTACGGGGAGGACCACAGGCAGCCCGGCCGACCCGGTGTCGTCGCGCGCCGTGCGGTGCTCGGCGCGGGGTGGCCGGTCCTCCAGTACCGACTGACGGCGTCCGCGCACGGCGACCCGCACGCGTACGGGCTCCTCGAACGGGAGGTGTCGGCCGCCATCGCACTCGAACGGCGTTACGGGCAGCTGAAGTTCGGCGCGGTGTTCGCCAGGATCGTCGGGTTCGACCTGACGGCCGCCGAACCCTTCGTGCTGTACCGGCCGCCCGCCGGTCGGCCGCTCACCGAGTGGGCGGGGCGCCTCGGTGCCGACGACCAGGAACGGATCACCGGTCAACTCTCGATGGCCGTACGGCTCATGGCCGAGATCGACCTCGTGCACCGGGCCGTCGCGCCCGACACCGTGCGGTGGGACGGCGCACGCGTACGGCTCTGCGAACCGTACGCGGCACTGCGCGCGGGCGAGGCGCGCGAACCCTTCGGCGCCGCGCCCTGGGCCTCGCCCGAACAGCGCGCCGGAGCCGGGGCCGTCGACCCGCGCGACGACCTGTGGTCCGTCGCCGCACTCGCCTACTACCTGCTCTCCGGCCGCCCCGACCGGGGCGAGGGACCCCCGGCCGACCTCGCCGACTACCGCCGCCTCGCCGCCCTCGGCCAGAGCGGCCTCTACTCCCCGCGCGCCGCGGAACGGCCCCACCCCGCCGAACTCATGCGCCTCCTGCACGTGCCCGACCCGCTCGCGACCGGCGTCGGTGCGGCCGACCCGCTCTCCCGGTGGCGCACCGAGTACGACCTCCAACTCGCCCGCAAACGCGCCCTGCGCGACGGGACCGGCCCGGGCGCGGAGGAGCGCCGCGCGGCGGACCCCGCGGACGTGGACCGGGACAGCCCCGCGCCGCGCGCGCCGCGCACCTTCCTCGGCCGGATCTTCGGCGGCGGGGACGAGCCGCCCCGCGCCGCCGCCCCGTCGCTGCCGCCCGACGCCGTACCGGACCCGCCGTCGCGGAGCCGGATGTGCCCGCACTGCCTGCTGCCCGTCGCCTACGACGAACGGCTGCTCGTCACCATCGACGCCAAGGGCAACCGGATCCCCCTCGACCTCAGCGGCGAACGCCGCCCCGGCCACGTCGCCGACGCCCTGCGCAAGGCCTACCACCTGTGCCCGCACACGGCCGACGGCGACGAGGAGCACGAACTCCCCGTCCCCTACCTCACCACCGGCGAACCGCTGTCCGTCGCCCTCGTCGGCAGCTCCTCCGTCGGCAAGACCCACCTCCTCGCCGCGATGCTCGGCGAGGTCGAGCTCGGCGGCCTCGAACCGTACGGACTGAAATGCCGGCCCCTCAACCCCGAGGCGCACCGCGCCTATCTGCGCGAACGGGTGCAGAGCCTCAAGGAGGGGCGGCAGCTGGGCCGTACCGGACAGCAGACCTTCGCGCGGTTCGCCGACGGGCTGCTCGTCTCGGCCGGCGGGGCGACCCCCCGGCCCGTCGTCTTCTTCGACCTCGCGGGCGAGGACCTCGCGCAGGACGGCGAGGTCGGCCGCTTCCTGATGGGCGTCGACGCCTTCGTGTTCGTCCTCGACCCGCTCCGGGCACTCCGGCTGCCCTCCCTCGACCCGGTCCGCGAACAGAGCGGGCTGCGGCGCCGCGACCTCGGCGACGAGGCCTTCACCACCGTCCTCAACCGCATCCCGCGGCAGCGCGGCGGACTCGTCGCCGCACCGGCCGCGCTCGCCGTCAACAAGAGCGACCTGGTGCGCTTCGAACCGTCCGTCGACCGCTGGCTCGGCCGCGCCCTGCCCGGCCGCCACGACCCGGCGGCGCTCCGGGACGAGAGCCGGGACGCGTACGCCTTCCTCGCCCACCACGCCGGCGCCGCCTGGCTCAAGCCCTTCGACGACTGCGCGGACTGCACCCTGCACTTCGTCGCCGCGACCGGCGGACAGGCGCGCGGCGACCGATTTCCGCACGGGGCCCGGCCGCGCCGCGTCCTCGCACCACTGCTGTCGCTCTTCGCCATGTGCGGGCTGCTGCCCGGGGCGGAGTCCGGAGAGGGGATCGCCCGATGACACGGCCGGAGAACGAGGTCGACCAGATCGTCTTCCGCTGGGACAGCGAGAACCCGTCCGGCAGCACCGGCTTCGGACCGGTCGCCTGGTCGGGCCCCCGCGAGGAGGCGGAGAACCTCTTCCGCATCTCCGGGCCCGTCCTGCGGGCCAGTGGGGACGAGACCCGGCCCGCGCTGATCCGCCTCCAGCAGAACGCCGGCGTCATGCTGATCCGGCGCACCCCCTTCACCGACGCCGGCGGCGGCACCTCCGTCCTCTGCCACGCCCTCGTCGGCTCACCCGACCTCCTCGAACCCTCCACCTGCCTCGGGCTCCACGCCTGGGACTGGGAGGGCGCCGACGCCGTGAACGCCGCCGAGGCACGCGGCCGGCTGCCCGTGGTCCCCGAAGCGGCCCTCGTCCCGACCGCCGTCGGCCAGGGGCAGTGGGAGCTCGACCGGTCCCTCGCCGACGTCTCCCGTGAACTGGTCGGCACCGTCGCGGAGTTGCTGCGCCACCCCGACGAGCGGTTCACCGTCCTCGACGAGCGGGGCGACACCGCCCTCGGCGTCCTCTGGGGACTGCACAGCATGTTCGGCGCGGCCACCAACCGCCGGTGGACCTTCGCCACCCACGACACCGCCGAGGTCACCGCGCTCCGCTTCGTCTTCGTCGGCCGCTGGTCCGGCGCGGCGAGCCGCAACACCGAACGCCGCCGCGTCGACCCGCTCGACCGCTACGGAGACCGAGCGGAGGCGGTCGCGACCGGCCTCGTCCGCCACCACCTCCGCGGCGTCGTCGAGGGCGAAGGCCGCGAGTACGCCGTCGGCGGCGCCCTCCACGTCGCCGCCTCCGCCCGCCGCGCCTCCCTCCTCGACATCGCCGCCCGCGCCCTCGACACCCTCGACCGCCGCACCGCCGCCCCACCACCCCGGAAACCCACCCCCACGCCCCGTAAACCCTCACCCCCATCCGCCGCCCCTCCCACCCCGACCCCGCGCCCGACCCCCGGCGACCCCCGCACCCCCACCCCTCAGCCACCACACCCGCCCTCCCGCGACCCGCACGCTCCGCCCTCCCGCGACCTGCACTCGCCGTCCACCCGGGACCCGCACGCTCCGCCCTCCCGGGACCCGCACGCTCCGTCCACCCGGGATCCGCACCCGCCGGCCTTCGAGGCTCCGCCCTCCACTGCGCCCCCGCACCCGCGCCCGGCCCCGGGGGACCCCTACCTTCCGTCCAGCCGGGACCCGCGCACTCCGCCCTCCCGGGACCCGCATCCGCCTGCTTCTCGGGACCCGCACGTTCCGTCCTCCCGGGACTCGTACGCGCCGTCGTCCCGGGACTCGCACCCGCCTGCCTCTCGGGACCCGCACGCTCCGTCCTCCCTGGACCCGCACCCGCAGACCTCCCGCGACCCCTACCCCTCGCCCGCCCGGGACCCGTATCCCCCGACGCCGCGCGACCCCCGCGAGCCCGATCACCCCGAGATGCCGAACCGGCCGCCGGAACCTGCCCCGGGGGCCCCGTCCACCCCGACCGCCCCGACCACAACCTCCACCCCGACCGCCCCTTCCGCCCCTTCCACCTCCTCCGCCCCCGCGGGGCGTGACAGCTCTCCCGACCACGCGCCGCACGCCGACGCCGGTGACTGCGCCCGCCTCGTCCGGCCGCTCGTGACGGCGGAGTGGAGCGGGCCGGGGAAGGGGCGCGGACGGGCGTGGGGGCGGGGGAGGGGGAAGGAAAGGGAGGCGGAGACGGGGCTGGTGCACAAGCTGCCGACGGCGCGGGGGCCGGAGGAGGCGCGGGGGATGGTGGCGCGGGGCGGCAGCCGGGAGCTGCTCGACGTGCTGCGGCGCCCGCTGGACTACGCCGTGCTCACCGAGTTGCTGGGGGAGATCGCCCGGCGGCTGCCGTCCTGGGAGCACCCCTTGCGCCGCGAGCTGTGCGAGGTGGTGCTCGACCGGGAGCTGTGGGCCGTGGCGCGGCCCGGTGTGCGGCACCCCTCGGACCCGTCGGAGGAGCAGCGCGCGGCGAACGCGGCCGAGCTGTACCGCTGGGCGGTCCGGCCCGTGCTCGCCGGCGGGGACGCCCGGATCGCCACGGTCGCCGAGCTGCTGTCGCGCCTGCGGACGGACCCGGAACCGGCCGCCCGCCAGGCGTTCTGGCTGATCGTCGACGGAGACCGGCCCGGCCTGCCGGACGCGGTCTGGCTGACGCTCCTGAAGGAGGCGTACGGCATGCCCCGCACCCCGCCGAGGCCCGCATCACCGGTGTCCCCGGCCGCCGGTCACCCGGACGATCCCGGCAACGGCTACACCCGCCGCTTCCTGACCCGTGCCGGCGTGCTGCTCGGCGGCCTGGTGGTGGCGATCGCCCTGATCGGCCTGTGGGGCCTGCTGACCTGACCCCGTCCTCGCCCACCCCGGTGACGCGCCCCGGCCCGGCCTGCCGCGAAAGGCAGGCCGTGGCCGCCGGGCTCCGTCAGGATGGGCGCATGGGATTCCATGTCGATTCCGAGACCGGGCGGCTGCGCCGCGTCATCCTCCATCGGCCCGATCTGGAGCTGAAGCGGCTCACCCCGTCCAACAAGGACGCCCTCCTCTTCGACGACGTGCTCTGGGTGCGGCGGGCCCGGCAGGAGCACGACGGCTTCGCGGACGTGCTGCGCGACCGCGGGGTGGTGGTGCACCTCTTCGGGGAGCTGCTGAGCGAGGCCCTGGAGGTGCCGGCCGCCCGCGCCCTGGTCCTCGACCGGGTCTTCGACGAGAAGGAGTACGGGCCGCTGGCCGCCGATCACCTGCGGTCCGCGTTCGACTCGCTGGACGCGGTCGCGCTCGGCGAGGCGCTCGTCGGCGGGATGACGAAGCGGGAGTTCCTGGCGGCGCACCGGGAGCCGACGTCGGTCCGCTTCCACGCCCTCGACCTGGACGACTTCCTGCTCGGTCCGCTGCCGAACCACCTCTTCACCCGGGACACCTCGGCGTGGATCTACGACGGCGTGTCCATCAACGCGATGCGATGGCCGGCCCGGCAGCGCGAGACGGTGCACTTCGAGGCGATCTACAAGCACCATCCGCTCTTCACCGGCGCGGAGGCGGGTGCCTTCCACCACTGGTCGGAGGGGCAGTCCGACTACCCGTCGACGATCGAGGGCGGGGACGTCCTCGTCATCGGCAACGGCGCCGTCCTGATCGGGATGAGCGAGCGCACCACGCCGCAGGCGGTGGAGATGCTGGCCAGGGGGATGTTCGCGGCCGGTTCGGCGCGCACGATCGTCGCGCTCGACATGCCGAAGCGGCGGGCGTTCATGCACCTGGACACGGTGATGACGATGGTCGACCAGGACACGTTCACCCAGTACGCGGGGCTCGGCATGCTCCGCTCGTACACGATCGAGCCGGGCGACGAGGGCCGGTCCCTGCGGGTGACGGACCACCCGCCGGAGCAGATGCACAGCGCCATCGCGGCGGCCCTCGGGCTCCAGGACATCCGGGTCCTCACGGCGACCCAGGACGTCCACGCGGCCGAGCGCGAGCAGTGGGACGACGGGTGCAACGTGCTGGCGGTGGAGCCGGGCGTGGTCGTCGCGTACGAGCGGAACGTCACGACCAACACGCACCTGCGCAAGCAGGGGATCGAGGTCATCGAGATCCCCGGCAGCGAGCTGGGGCGGGGGAGGGGCGGCCCGCGCTGCATGAGCTGTCCGGTGGAGCGGGACGCCGCCTGAGCGCCGGGGAGGGGAGGCCGGGGAAGAGCCCATGGAGGGGAGCGGGGAGCTGGGCGAGAGGGGCCCGGGGAGGGGAGGCCCGGGGGCTGGGCGGGAGGAGCCCGCGGAGGGGGCTGTATATAAATGCCGAAGCTCGTATAGACTTCCAGAGTCCCCGTCCGTCGTCCCTCCGGCGACCCCCGACCCGTACCCCCAGGAGCGCGTCCCATGGCCACAGACCTCATCGGCCGCCACTTCCTCAAGGAGCTGGACTTCACCGCCGAGGAGTTCCGCGCCCTGATCGCGCTCTCCGCCGAGCTCAAGGCCGCCAAGAAGGCGGGCGCCGAGGTCCAGCGGCTGCGCGGCAGGAACATCGCGCTGATCTTCGAGAAGACCTCGACGCGCACCCGCTGCGCCTTCGAGGTCGCCGCCGCCGACCAGGGCGCCTCCACCACCTACCTGGACCCGTCGGGCTCCCAGATCGGCCACAAGGAGTCGGTCAGGGACACCGCGCGGGTCCTCGGCCGGATGTTCGACGGCATCGAGTACCGGGGTGACAGCCAGGTCGCCGTCGAGGAGCTCGCGGCCTACGCGGGCGTCCCCGTCTTCAACGGCCTCACCGACGACTGGCACCCCACCCAGATGCTCGCCGACGTGCTCACCATGACCGAGCACACGGACAAGCCGCTGGACGGGATCGCCTTCGCCTACCTCGGCGACGCACGCTTCAACATGGGCAACTCCTACCTGGTCACCGGCGCCCTGCTCGGCATGGACGTCCGCATCGTCGCCCCCGAGGCGTACTGGCCCGCCGCGGAGATCGTCGCCGCCGCCCGCGGGCTCGCCGAGACCAGCGGTGCCACGATCACCCTCACCGAGGACGTGGCGGAGGGTGTCCGCGGCGCCGACTTCGTCGCCACCGACGTCTGGGTCTCCATGGGCGAGCCCAAGGAGGTCTGGGACGAGCGGATCGCCGCCCTCGCCCCGTACGCCGTCACCATGGACGTGCTGCGCGCCACCGGGAACCCGGACGTCAAGTTCCTGCACTGCCTGCCCGCCTTCCACGACCTGGGCACGGCCGTCGGCCGGGACATCCACGCCCGGCACGGCCTGACCGAGCTGGAGGTCTCCGACGAGGTCTTCGAGTCGGCGCACTCGGTCGTCTTCGACGAGGCCGAGAACCGGATGCACACGATCAAGGCGGTCCTCGTCGCGACCCTGGCCGGCCCTGCCGCCTAGGGCCTGTCGTCGCATTCCCGTCCGCCCCGCGACGCCCCGACCGCCTGACGCGCGCGGTCCCCGCTCCTACGGCTCCCGGGGCCGGCCCTGCGCCGGTATCCCCGGGAGCGTGAACCAGACCGCCTTGCCCTGGGCGGTGGGCCGGTGGCCGCAGTCGCTGCTGAGCGCCCGGATCAGGAGGAGGCCGCGGCCGTGCTCCTGCCAGGGGTCGACCTCCGCGTCCGGGGCGGGGCAGCCGAGCCGGCCGGGCCGGACGGGTTCGGAGTCGTGGACCTCGATCTGGCAGCCGCCGGGCGCCGCGAGCAGTTCCACGACCAGTTCGATGGGGCCCCGCCCGGCGGTGTGCTCGACCGCGTTGGCGACGAGTTCGGCGGTGAGCAGCTCGGCCGTGTCGCTGTCGGGGCGGTCGGCGCCGTCTGGTTCGAGGCCGAGGTCGTCGAGCGTGGCGCGGATCAGGGCACGGGCGATCGGCACGGCGGCGGTCGTGTGCGGCAGCCGGATGCGCCAGAAGGCGGCGGGCCAGGCCGGGGCCGGTCCGGCGGGGTCGGGGTCGGCGGGGTCAGGGTCGGAGGGGCCGGGATCGGCGGGTCCGGCGGCTTCGGGCATGGGCGGGCTCCCTTCACCGAGAGGGCGAGTGGCCGAGCGGGGGTGGAGTTGTCCCTGGACGTACTGTTTTCAACCTTACGAGGCGCAAAATCCGCTTCCCAGGGCACCCCTGCCTCACTGTCGGGGACTTCGGTCACGGCGCCCCGGGGACCTTGTGAGGGCGGTGCCCACACCTCCTTTATCGCGTACTCGTGACGATAGTCACAGTAGGGTGATACCCTCCGAACGGAGGAAGGAGGCCGTTCCGTATGAGCCCCTTTACCGGCTCCGCGCCCCGCACGCCCCGCTGGCAGCACCTGCGCCTGGAGATCGACCGAGGCGTCGCCACCGTCACCCTCGCCCGCCCGGCCAAACTCAACGCCCTCACCTTCGGGGCCTACGCCGACCTGCGCGACCTCCTCGCCGAGCTCTCCCGCGAGCGGACCGTCCGCGCCCTCGTCCTCGGCGGCGAGGGGCGCGGCTTCTGCTCGGGCGGCGACGTCGACGAGATCATCGGCGCCACGCTCTCCCTCGACACCGCCGGACTCCTCGACTTCAACCGGATGACCGGGCAGGTCGTCCGGGCGCTCCGCGAGTGCCCCTTCCCGGTCGTCGCCGCCCTGCACGGCGTCGCCGCCGGCGCCGGCGCCGTCCTCGCCCTCGCCGCCGACTTCCGGATCGCCGACCCGACCACCCGCTTCGCCTTCCTCTTCACCCGGGTCGGCCTCTCCGGCGGGGACATGGGCGCGGCCTACCTGCTGCCCCGGGTCGTCGGCCTCGGCCACGCCACCCGGCTCCTCATGCTCGGCGAACCCGTGCACGCCGCCGAGGCCGAGCGCATCGGCCTGCTCAGCGAGCTGACCGAGGAGGGCGGCGCCGACGACCGCGCCGCCGCCCTCGCCCGCCGCCTCGCCGACGGCCCCGCGCTCGCCCTCGCCCAGACCAAGGCCCTCCTCACCGCCGAACTCGACATGCCGCTCGCCGCCTCCGTCGAACTGGACGCGGCCACCCAGGCCCTCCTCATGCACGGCGAGGACTACGCCGAGTTCCACGCCGCCTTCACCGCCAAGCGCCCCCCGAAATGGCAGGGCCGCTAGCGATGCGCCCCGCGCCCGGCACCGCCCCGACCCCCGCCCGTATCGCCGTCATCGGGGGCGGCCCCGGCGGGCTCTACGCCGCCGCCCTCCTCAAGCGGCTCGACCCGGCCCGCGAGGTCACCGTCTGGGAGCGGAACGACCCCTCGGACACCTTCGGCTTCGGCGTCGTCCTGTCCGACGAGACCCTCGGCGGCATCAGGGACGCGGACCCGGCCGTGTACGAGGCGCTGGGCCGGGAACTGGTCCGCTGGGACGACATCGACGTCGTCCACCGGGGCCACCGCACCACCTCCACCGGTCACGGCTTCGCCGCCCTCGGCCGCCGCAGGCTCCTGGAGCTGCTGCACGCCCGCTGCGCCGAGCTCGGCGTACGGCTCCGGTTCCGCACCGAGGCGCCGCCCGCCGCCGAGCTCGCCGCGACCCACGACCTGGTCGTCGCCGCCGACGGAGTCCACAGCCGCACCCGGGAGGCGCACGCCGCGCACTTCCGGCCGGGGATCACCACCCACCTCTGCCGCTACATCTGGCTCGCCGCCGACTTCCCCTTCGACGCCTTCCGCTTCGAGATCGCCGAGACCGAGCACGGCGTGATGCAACTCCACGCCTACCCCTACTCCACCGACTCGTCCACCGTCATCGTCGAGATGCGCGAGGAGGTCTGGCGGGCCGCCGGCTTCGACGAACTCGACGAGGCCGAATCCACCGCCCGCTGCGCCAAGATCTTCGCCGAGGCGCTCGGCGGCCGCGAACTGCGCGCGAACAACTCCGCCTGGACCGCCTTCCGCACCGTCGTCAACGCGCGCTGGTCGTACGGCAACACCGTGCTCATCGGCGACGCCGCCCACACCGCGCACTTCTCCATCGGATCCGGCACCAAACTGGCCGTCGAGGACGCCCTCGCCCTCGCCACGGCCATCGGCGAACACCCCGACCTCACCGAGGCGCTGCGGGCCTACGAGACCGTCCGCCGCCCCGTCGTCGAGTCCACCCAGCGCGCGGCGGCCGCCAGCCTCCGCTGGTTCGAGGAACTCGCCGACCACGTCGACCGGCCGACCCGCCGCTTCGCCTTCGACCTGCTCACCCGCAGCCGCCGCGTCACCCACGCCAACCTGCGGCTGCGCGACCCGGCCTTCACCGACACGGTCGAACGCGACTTCGGCTGCCCACCCGGCACACCGCCCATGTTCACCCCCTTCCGCCTGCGCGGACTCACCCTCCGCAACCGGATCGTCGTCTCGCCCATGGACCTGTACGTCGCCGAGGACGGCGTCCCCGGCGACTTCCACCTCGTCCACCTGGGCGCCAGGGCCCTCGGCGGCGCCGGACTCGTCATGACCGAGATGGTGTGCGTGAGCCCCGAAGGCCGCATCACCCCCGGCTGCTCCGGCCTCTGGACCGACGGACAGGCCGACGCCTGGAGCCGGATCACCGCCTTCGCGCACGCCCAGGCGCCCGGCACGGCGATCGGCGTCCAGCTCGGCCACTCCGGCCGCAAGGGCTCCACCCGCCGCATGTGGGAGGGCATCGACCAGCCGCTCCCCGACGGCAACTGGCCGCTCGTCGCCGCCTCCCCGCTCCCGTACCGGCCCGGCGTCAA
This sequence comes from Streptomyces sp. NPDC056361, assembly GCF_042262805.1. Lineage (NCBI taxonomy): Bacteria > Bacillati > Actinomycetota > Actinomycetes > Kitasatosporales > Streptomycetaceae > Streptomyces > Streptomyces sp. NPDC056361. The sequence goes on along the minus strand of NZ_JBHJQI010000013.1, from coordinate 73,337 downwards.
CCAGACGCCCCGCGCCCTCGACCGAGCCGGACTCGCCGCCGTACGCGAGGAGTTCGCCGCGGCGGCCCGCCGCGCCGCCCGCTGCGACTTCGACCTGCTCGAACTGCACTGCGCCCACGGCTACCTGCTCTCCGGCTTCCTCTCCCCGCTCACCAACCACCGGACCGACGCCTACGGCGGATCGCTCGATGCCCGGCTGCGCTTCCCGCTCGAAGTCTTCGACGCCGTACGGGAGACGTGGCCCGACGACCGCCCCATGACCGTCCGCGTCTCGGCCACCGACTGGGCCGAAGGCGGCACCACCGCCGAGGACGCCGTCGCGATCGCCCGCGCCTTCGCCGCCCACGGCGCCGACGCCATCGACGTCTCCACCGGTCAGGTCGTCCCCGACGAGGCCCCCGCCTACGGCCGCTCGTACCAGACCCCGTACGCCGACCTCATCCGCGCCGCCGTCGGCATCCCCGTCGTCGCCGTCGGCGCCATCTCGTCCTGGGACGACGTCAACTCCCTCCTCCTGGCAGGCCGCGCCGACCTCTGCGCCCTCGCCCGCCCCCACCTCTACGACCCGCACTGGACCCTCCACGCGGCCGCCGAGCAGGGCTACGAGGGCCCGGCCGCACCCTGGCCCGCCCCGTACCGCGCCGGCAGCCGCCGACCCCCCACGGGCCGCCGCGAGTAGCACCGGCGGCCGGTTCGCCTGGACGCCCGCGTATGCCGGTGCGACGCGAGAGCATGGCGCGGGCGCCACCGGACCTCTTGAATGAGGGCATGACAGAAAACAGGGGCGGGAAGGGTGCCGGGGCGGTCCTCGGCACGGCGACGGCGGCGACGGGACTCCTCGCGGGAGTGTGGTTCGCGTACGTCTGCTCGGTGATGCCGGCGCTGGCGCGGAGCGACGACAAGGTCTACGTCGAGGTGATGCGGAACATCAACGACGTCATCCAGAACCCGTTGTTCTTCACCCCGTTCTTCGGGGCCGTGATCCTCGCCGCGGTCGCCGCCTGGCAGCACCGCGCCGGCCGCGCCCGCGTCTGGACGCTCGCCGCCCTCGTCCTCGCCGTCGTCGTCTTCCTCGTCACCTCCGCCGCGAACGTCCCCCTCAACGACGCCCTCGCGGCCGCCCACGACCCCACCGCCGCCCGCGACGCCTTCGAAGGCCCCTGGGTGGCCTGGAACATCGTCCGCTTCGTCCTGACGACGGCCGGCTTCGCCTGCCTGCTCAAGGCCCTGGCCGTACGGAACCGGGTCTAGCGTCCCTCAGGGCTCAGGGCTCAGGGCTCAGGGCTCAGGGCGCCACCACGGGGCGGACGAACTCCGCGCCCCGGTCGCGCAGCAGCTCGTGCAGGGCGGCGAAGACCTCGGCCGAACGGCGGCCGGGCCAGTCGTCGGGCAGCAGCTCGGCCGGGAGGACCGGGTCGGCGTACGGCAGGCGGCGCCAGGAGTCCAGGGCGAGGAGGTAGGCCCGGTAGGCCTCCTCGGCGTCGCCCGGCTCCGTCCGCCAGGCCCGCAGCACCGGCTCGTGGGCGGCGAGGAACTCCTCGTGGAGGCCCGCGATGGCCGGCAGGTCCCACCAGCGGGCCACCGCCTCCGCCGTCGCCGCGTACCCGAGGTGGTCGCCGCGGAACAGGTCCACGTAGGGGGAGAGCTCGAGCCTCTCCAGGGCATTGCGGGTCTCGTCGTACAGCCGCGCGGGCGCGATCCAGACGCCCGGCGCGGCCGAGCCGAAGCCCAGCCGGGCGAGCCGGGAGCGCAGCAGGTGCCGCTTGTGCCGCTCGGCCTCGGGCACCGAGAAGACGGCCAGGACCCAGCCCTCGGACAGCTTCGGCTCCGTACGGGCGTAGATCCGGCGGTCGCCGTCGTCCAGGAGCCGCCGGGCGTCCTCCGACAGCGCGTACCCCGCCGCCCCGTCCGCCGTCCGGCCCGGCAGCAGCAGCCCGCGCCGTTTCAGCCGCGACACCGAGGAACGCACCGAGGGCGCGTCCACCCCGACCGCCGCGAGCAGCCGGATGAGCCCGGCCACCGGCATCGGCGAGCCGTCGGGCCCACGGCCGTACGCGCCGTAGAGGGAGACGATCAGGGAACGGGGGGTGTGCTGCTCGGCCACGTGATCACTCTAGGGGGTGTACCGCCGATCGGGCCGGGCTCGTGGCGCCCGGCACCCCTCACACCCCCCTCGCACGCCCTCACCCCCCCCGCACGGCCTCACGCCCCCCTCGCACGGCCTCACGCCTCCTCGCGCAGCCGGTAGCGCTGGAGCTTGCCCGTCGCCGTGCGGGGCAGCGCGTCGAGGAAGACGATCTCCCGGGGCGACTTGTACGGGGCGAGGCGGGCGCGGACGAAGGCCCGCAGGGCGGCGGCGGTGCCCGCGTCGCGCGGCACCCCGGCCCGTACCACCGTGTACGCCACGACGACCTGGCCGCGCAGGTCGTCCGGGCGGCCCACCACCGCCGTCTCCACCACGTCGGGGTGGTCGAGGAGGACCTCCTCGACCTGCGGCCCGGCGATGTTGTAGCCGGCCGAGATGATCATGTCGTCGGCGCGCGAGACGTAGCGGAAGTAGCCGTCGGGTTCGCGGACGTACGTGTCCCCCGTGACGTTCCAGCCGTCCCGTACGTACTCGCTCTGCCGCGCGTCGGCCAGATAGCGGCAGCCCACCGGGCCGCGCACCGCGAGCAGCCCCTCCGTGCCGTCCGGGACGCACCGGCCCTCCCGGTCCACGACCCTGGCCTGCCAGCCGGGCACCGGGCGGCCGGTGGTGCCGGGGCGGATGTCGCCGTCGGCGGCGGCGATGAAGATGTGCAGCAGCTCGGTCGCGCCGATGCCGTTGATCAGGCGCAGGCCCGTGCGTGCGTACCAGGACCGCCAGGTCGCCTCCGGCAGGTTCTCGCCCGCCGAGACGCAGCGGCGCAGCGAGCTCACGTCCGGGGCGGTGCCGTCGGACAGCTCGTCGAGCATCACCCGGTAGGCCGTCGGCGCGGTGAACAGCACCGAGACGCGGTGCCGTTCGATCGCGGCCATCAGCTGCTTGGGGCCGGCCTGGGGGAGCAGGACCGCGCTCGCCCCGGCGCGCAGCGGGAAGACCACGAGCCCGCCGAGGCCGAAGGTGAAGGCGAGCGGCGGCGAGCCGGCGAACACGTCGTCGGGCAGCGGGCGCAGGACGCGCGCGGAGAAGGTGTCGGCGACGGCGAGGACGTCCCGGTGGAAGTGGACGCAGCCCTTGGGCCGTCCGGTGGTGCCGGAGGTGAACGCGATGAGGGCGACGTCGTCGGCGGCCGTGGCCACCGCCTCGTACGGGCCGGAGCGGCGGGCCGCGAGGGCCAGCAGGTCGTCCGGGCCGTCGCCGCCGAACGGGGTGACGCGGAGGCCGGGGATCCGGGCCCGGAGGAGGTCGTCGAGGACGTGGGCGTCGCAGAGCGCGTGGGTGCAGCGGGCCGCGTCCGCCATCACGGCCAGTTCGGGCGCCCGCTGCTGGGCCAAGACGGTGACGGCGACCCCGCCGGCCTTCATCACGGCGAGCCAGCAGGCGGCCAGCCAGGGGGTCGTGGGGCCGCGCAGCAGGACCCGGTTGCCGGGTCTGACCCGCAGGTCGGAGGTGAGGACGTGGGCGATCCGGTCGACCCGGTCCCGCAGCTCCCCGTAGCTCCAGACGCCGCCCTCGCCGTCGTGGAAGGCGGGCCGGTCCGCGCCGAACCGTTCCACCGTGCGGTCGAGGAGCTCGGCCCCGCAGTTGAGCCGGTCGGGGTACGCGAGCTCCGGGAGGTCGAAGAGGAGGCGCGGCCAGCGGTCAGGCGGCGGCAGCCGGTCCCGGGCGAAGGTGTCGAGGTGGGCCGAGGGTGTCAGCTCCATGAGTCCGTCCCCCTGTCGTGGTGGGGTCGCTCAACGCCACACGAGCGTATCGTGTTGGTGACGACAGTCAACGGTCCGCGACAAGGAAGCCGTACGGCACAGGGACGAAGGCGCCCGAGGGCGTCAGAGAGGGCCCACATGCCCGCATTCTCGCTCGATCCGGAACAGACCACCTGGTGTGCGGAGCTCCGCGCCCTCGCCGCCGAACGCCTGAAGCCCCTCGCCGAGAAGGGCGAACCCGGCCGGGTCAACCGCCCCCTCGTCGCCGCCCTCGGCGACCTCGGCCTCCTCGCCCGCCTCTTCGACGCGGGCGCCCTCGAACTCTGCCTCCTGCGCGAATCCCTCGCCCGCACCTGCACCGAGGCCGAGACCGCCCTCGCCCTCCAGGGCCTCGGCAGCCACCCCGTCGCCGCCTTCGGCACGCCCGCCCAGCGCGCCCGCTGGCTCCCCGAGGCCACCTCGGGACGCGCCGTCGCCGCCTTCGCCCTCTCCGAGCCCGGCGCCGGCTCCGACGCCGCCGCCCTCGCCCTCGACGCCGTACCCGACGGACACGGCGGCTGGCACCTGCACGGCGAGAAACGATGGATCTCCAACGCCCCCGAGGCCGACTTCGCCACCGTCTTCGCCCGCACCACCCCCGGCGCCGGCGCCCGGGGCGTCACCGCCTTCCTCGTCCCCGCCGACCGCCCCGGACTCGGCGGCGAACCCCTCGACATGCTCGCCCCGCACGCCCTCGGCACCCTCACCTTCGACGGCGTCCCCGTCGGCCCCGACGACCTCCTCGGCGCACCGGACCAGGGCTTCCGGGTCGCCATGAACACCCTCAACCTCTTCCGGCCCAGCGTCGGCGCCTTCGCCGTCGGCATGGCCCAGGCCGCCCTCGACGCCGCCCTCGCCCACACCGCCGCCCGCCCCGCCTTCGGCGGCGTCCTCGCCGACCTCCAGGCCGTCTCGCACCGCATCGCCGACATGGCCACCCGCACCGAGGCCGCCCGCCTCCTCGTCTACGCCGCCGCCACCGCCTACGACACCGGCGACCCCGACGTGCCCCGCCGCTCCGCCATGGCCAAGCTCCTCGCCACCGAGACCGCCCAGTACGTCGTCGACTCCGCCGTCCAACTGCACGGCGCCGCCGCCCTCCAGCGCGGCCACCTCCTCGAACACCTCTACCGCGAGGTCCGCGCCCCCCGCATCTACGAAGGCGCCACCGAGGTCCAGCGCACGATCATCGCCAAGGAGCTGTACGCGTCCCGCCGGGAGGACCATGGGGACGGGGCACCCGGCGCCGCACCGCGCCGCGCCGCCGCTCCCCGCACCGAGGAGGTCACGTCCGCATGAGCCTGCACCGGCACAACCCCGCCGAACTCGCCCCGCCCGCCGGCTTCACCCACGCCGTCACCGCCACCGGCACCCGATTCGTCTTCCTCGCCGGGCAGACGGCCCTCGACACCGAGGGCAAGGTCGTGGGGGAGACGCTCCCCGAGCAGTTCACCACCGCCCTCGGCAACCTCCTCACCGCCCTGCGCCACGCCGGCGGCACCCCCGCCGACCTCGCCCGCGTCACCGTCTACACCACCGACGTCGACGACTACCGCGCCCACGCCCACGAACTCGGCCGCGTCTGGCGCAGATTGGCGGGCCGCGACTACCCCGCGATGGCGGTCATCGGAGTCGTACGCCTCTGGGACGAGCAGGCGCGCGTCGAACTCGACGGCTTCGCGGTCCTGGACGAGCCCGCCCACGCTTGATCAACTGGTGACCCGTACGGGCCGGGCTTAGTGTCGAAAGGTGGACTGACCGGCCCACGGCTCACTCACCAGGCGAGGCCCGAGGCGCCCAATGAGTACACCAAAGCCGACGACACCAGCGCAGACCGCCACCCCGCGCAAGGGCGGTGACGGCAAGGGCATCGCCCTGTTCGTGATCGCGTCCTGCCAGCTGATGGTGGTCCTCGACATCACGATCGTGAACATCGCGCTCCCGCACATCCAGAGCGCCCTGGACTTCTCCACGACCAGCCTGTCCTGGGTCGTCAACGCCTACACCCTCACCTTCGGCGGCCTGCTGCTCCTCGGCGGGCGCGCCGGCGACATCCTGGGCCGGCGACGCGTCTTCATCTTCGGCGTGCTGCTCTTCGGACTCGCCTCCCTCTTCTGCGGACTGGCCCAGAGCGAATGGCAACTCCTCGCGGCCCGTGCCCTCCAGGGCGTCGGCGGCGCGATAGCCTCGCCGACCTCCCTCTCCCTCATCACCACGACGTTCGACGAAGGCCCGGAGCGCAACCGGGCCTTCGGCGTCTTCGCCGGCGTCTCGGCCGGCGGCGGCGCCATCGGCCTGGTCGCCGGAGGCATGCTCGTCCAATGGCTCGACTGGCGCTGGATCTTCTTCGTCAACGTCCCGATCGCCCTGGTCATCGCGATCCTCACGCCCCGCCACGTCAAGGAGTCCGAGCGCCACCCCGGCCACTTCGACCTCGCCGGCGCGCTCACCTCGACGCTCGGCATGGTGGCGCTGGTGTACGGCTTCATCCGCGCCGCGCAGGAAGGCTGGAGCGACCCCTACACGATCGGCTCGTTCGTCGCCGCGGTCGTCCTCCTGGCCACCTTCATCCTGATCGAGCGCCGCTCCCAGCAGCCCATCACACCGCTGCACATGTTCGCCGACCGCAACCGCTCGGGCACCTACGTCATCATGCTGTGCCTGGCGGCCGCCATCTTCGGCATGTTCTTCTTCCTCACCCTGTTCGTCCAACAGGTGCTGGGCTTCAGCCCCCTGACGACGGGTCTGGCCTTCCTCCCGGTCAGCGCCATCATCGGCGTCGGCGCCGGCCTCACGTCCAACCTCCTGCCCCGGTTCGGCCCCAAGCCCTTCATGGTGACCGGCTCCATCCTCGCCGCGGCCGGCCTCTCCTGGCTCACGCTCACCGACGTGAACTCCACCTACCTGGGCAGCATCCTCGGCCCCATCCTCGTCTTCGGCCTCGGCATGGGCCTCATGTTCGTCTCCCTGACCATCATGGCCCTCTCCAACGTCGAACCCCAGGAATCCGGCGCCGCCTCCGGCCTCCTCAACGCCATGCAGCAGGTGGGCGGTTCCCTCGGCCTCTCCATCCTGGTCACCGTCTTCGGCACCGCCAGCCGCAACGAGGCCGACAAACAGGTCCCCGTCTTCCTCTCCCAAGCCGGCCCCCTCGAAAAGGCCCAGTTCGCCAAGACCGGCCAACTCCCGCCCCCCTACGCCGACCAGGTCCTCACCTCCGGCGTCTCCGCCGGCTTCGTCACCGCCGCCGTCTTCGCCGTCATCGGCGCCCTCGTCGCCCTCTTCGTCATCCAGGTCCGCCAGTCGGACATCGACCGCCTCAAGGGCGGCATGGGCCCACCCACCGCCTGAACGCAACCGGCCCCGCCGACCCCCGTGCACACGGGGTCGGCGGGGCCGTCGCATTTCCATGCCGGTATGGCCGTCATCCGGCATCGGCGTTCGGAAAGCTCTGTCGGGGACTCCCGCGCCGATTCCGGAGTGAGAGCACGGGGTGCGTGTCGGTGCCGCCTTCCGGGATGCCGACAACCTCGATCGTCACTCCCCGGGCCGCCAAGACCTTCGCGGTCTGCGCGATGGTGATCTGGGAGAAGCCGAAGATCGACTCCGGGGTCAGGCTGTCACGGTTCTTGAGCAGCATGGCAAGGATGATCCGCTTGGGCGTGAAGTCCGCGGGAAGCGCAAGCTTGCCCTTGCTGAGGCGGGCGACCTTCGCGGTGAACTGCGCACGGGCCTGGGCGGACTCCTGAAGGAGCTCTACCGCCACCCTGGCCTGACTGAACAGGTGACTCAACGGACCGGAACCGCCTGCGCGCTTGACCAGCACCAGCGTCCCGTCGGGCATGAGCAGGTCGCAGATCTCGATCTGGTCGGTGCTCCGGAGGGGATTGGTGATGTTCTTGGTGTCCAGGCAGAGCCAGCCCGGCCGTTCGTCTGCCACTCTGTTGTTGTAGGCGTTCTCGGACTCTCCGCTGTCCCAGGCCGGCATTGCGACGGAGGGCACACGAGGCAGAAGTGCCGCGACGGTGGCCCGGCTCTCTTCCACATAGGTCGATCCGACCTCGTACCACTCACCTTCCAGCAGGAAGAAGCGTCGGGGACCAAGGGAGACTTCTGCCTCCAGCCATGACAGTGCGTCAGTGACGGCGAGAGCGTCGACGGCCTTCGCGCGTCGGTCCCGGGCAAGGGTGACGGTTCCCTCGCGAAGTACTGCGAGGCGCCGGCCGGGCGGTGCCAGTCGGGCACGACCGAGGGCGTAGTTGAGGTCGAAGCTGTTGCTTCGCCGGGGATCTGTGCTGTTGATCCGGATGAGGTACGTGGTGGCTTCAGCGTATGCCTCATGGTGACCGGAGGGGACGGAGACGGTGATTCGTTCGTCGGCGGGGAAGCCGAGACGTTCGTCCAGTGCCCGATCGAGGGCCTCGGTAGTGGCGGAGTCGTCCACCGGCACGATGCGATCGACGAATTCCAGCTCTTGGTGAGGTACGTCCTCGCTGCAGATGGCGGCGACGGCCCGCAGATCGGAGATCAGCTCGCCGGGTTCGATACCCAAGGCGATCTTCAGTCCGCATCCACCCTGGGCGCTGACTGCCTTCCCCCTTGAGTAGCGCGAGCGAGTGAGCGGCACGCCATCGAGGTATCCGCCCAGGCTTCGCACGATGCGCGAGTGGTCGCGAATGCCGAGGAGAGGGACCGGCGCGCCACCGGGAACCAGGGAGATGTCCGTCCGCGCCTGCCCGAGCGTCTTCGAGACTGCGCCGCGCACCATGGCGGGATCCATCTGCCGGATGACGAAGGAGAGACCGAAGCGCTTGTCCTTGAGGTGATCGGGAACCAGCCTGTACCCCTGGTCGCAGCCGATGCCGTACACCGTGCCGTCGACGGCGAGGAGGAGTACCGCGGCGGTCCGGCGGACGCTCTGGGTGACCTCGATTCCGGTGGTGCGCGCCATGGGTGCACACCACGATGCTTCGGCGCTCTCCATCCCGCAGGTGATGTACACGGCGGGAACACCGATCAGCTCGGGGAAGTGGACGTCGGCTCCGCGCCTGTCGAGCGACGTCGCGTCGAAGACGTCCAGCATGGCCTCCAGCGTCGGAGTGACGCTGCTCAGCCGGTAGATGGTGCGCACTTCGGTGCTCGTGGTCATGGCGGGCTTCCTTGAGGCAAGGGAGAGGAGGGCGCAGCGGGCACGGACATGCCCTCGCAGCGTGATCGAACACCGCAGCCTGTACACGGTAAGGTTGTCAGGGTTGCGTGTACGATGTCAACGGATTAAGACTCTGGAGTGCTTGAGGCTTCGCGTGTACGCTGTGGCTATGACAGAGAATGCCGCTACATCGGTCGGCGCCCTGGTCACCGGAGCCGAGATCGCTCGGTTGGCCGGTGTCACCCGGGCGGCTGTCTCCAACTGGCGACGGCGCTACGAAGATTTCCCTGCACCGGCGGGAGGCGCTGCGAACAGTCCGCTCTTTGCACTCGCCGAGGTCCAGGCCTGGCTGGACAAGCAGCGCAAGGGTCAGGAGATCTCGCCTGAAGTCGAGCTGTGGCAAGCCCTTCGAGCCGTCTACGGAGAGCAGATGGTTGCGGGCCTGGCTGAGGTGGCCGCGGCCCTGGTCGGGGCGCCCTCGCCCGGCTTGCCTGACGAGGTGGTGGCCCACGTGCGGCGGCTCGTCGGGAGCGAGGCGCCTGTCGACCTTGTCAACGGACTGACTGAACGGTTCATGGACTCGGCGCGGCGGGCTGGATCGGATCAGGTGACCCCTGAACGTATCGTGCGTGCCGTACGCCACTTCGCCCCCGAACTGCTTCCGGATGCCACGGTCTTCGACCCCGCCTGTGGGACCGGAGTGCTGCTTCTTTCTGTTGCTTCGGGAGCGGACACTCGCTGTTGTGGCCAGGAAGTGGATGCCGACAGCGCTCGTTTCGCACAGCTCCGCGCCGAGGTCCTGGGGCGCGCACAGGTCTCCATCACGGCAGGCGATTCCCTGCGCGCGGACGCGTGGCCGGACCTCAGGGCTGATCTCGTCGTCTGTGATCCGCCGGCCGGTGTCACCGAATGGGGCAGGGAGGAGCTGTTGCTCGACTCCCGCTGGGAACTGGGTACACCGTCCAAGGCGGAAGGGGAGCTCGCGTGGCTCCAGCACGCCTACGCACACACCGGACCGGGTGGCCATGTCCTCATGGTCATGCCTGCCTCGGTCGCCTATCGCAAGGCAGGGCGTCGCATCCGCTCGGAGCTCGTACGCCGCGGAATCCTGCGTCAGGTGGTGGCCCTGCCGCCGGGAGCGGCCACCTCGCACTCCCTGCCTGTGCACGTATGGTGCCTCCAACGCCCTGAAGGCTCCGCGAAGGCGGAGACGAACCACACCGTGCGCATGGTCGACCTGACCGGCAACAGCCCTGACGGCGTCCTGGATCCGCGTCCCGATCAGGTCGCCGACGTACCGGTGATCGAACTTCTCGACGACACTGTCGATGTCACCCCGGGTACGCACCTGCGTTCCCGGCATCGCGACTATCCGGGCGAGTACGCCACCCTGCGCAAGCAAGTGGAGAAACGAATCCGCCGCCTTGCCGCGCTCCTGCCCGAGCTGGCCGAGGGCGATGGACCGGGCTCGCTGGACGCGGTGACCACGAGCGTCACGGACCTCGCTCGGGCCGGATTGGTCGGCTATGTGGAGTCGGAGCCCGTCTCGGCCAGCGATCAGCTCGACACGGACTACCTGCAGGGATTCCTGCGGAGCTCCGCGAACGTACGCAGGGCCACGAGCACCAGTGGGACCTACCGTCTCGACACGCGCGGCGCACGCATCCCCCGCATGGGTATCGACGACCAGCGTCGCTACGGCAGCGCCTTCCGAGCCCTGTCCACCTTCGAGCAGGACATGCGTGAGATCGGTGAACTGAGCAGACAGCTCGCCGAGCTCGCCCGGGACGGTTTGGCTACGGGAGCACTGGCACCCGAGGAATGAGGGGGGTGCGGAGCCGGGTGACGCCCGCACCAATCCGCACCGGGCCAGTCAGTCGGAGCGGGCCGACAGGGGCAGGAACGGGCTCGGGACGGAGCTCCATGTGACGGCCAGTGCTTCGCGGGCGCGCGTGCAGGCGACGAAGAGCAGGCAGCGTTCGCGGAGCAGGTCGGACTCGTGCTGCAGCGGATCCGATTCCCGCGCCGTGATCTCACGCGCGAACGGGACAGTTCCCTCACTGACCCCGAGGACGGAGACCGCTCGGAACTCGAGTCCCTTCATCGCGTGCATGGTCGCCAGCCGCACACCCTCCGTCCCGTGCGGGACCTGACCCTTGACCCGCACGGCCGGGATGCCGGCGGCCTTCAGCTTTTCCTCGGCCGTGTCCAGGGAGAGGTTGAATCGCGCGCAGACGCCGATCTCGTGTGGCGCGAGCCCTTCGGCGACCCATGATCGGACTCGGTCCACCAGGGCCTCGGTCTCCTCCGACCGCGTCGCGTATCCCTGCAGCCGGGGCCGGCTGCCGTGGAGAAGGGAGCGGTATCCCGTCAGCGAGTCCGTCCCCTCGCCCTCCAGGGCGTCGACGGTCACGGGGGCGAGCAGCCCTGCCGACCAGGTGAGGATCTCTTCGGTGGAGCGGTAGTTGACGCGCAACCGGAAGCTCCGTCCGGCTGTGGGGATGCCCAACGAGCCGAGCGACACCCGGGAGTCGTAGATTCGCTGATGCGGATCACCGGTGACGAAGAGGTCGTCGGGGCCAGGGCGTACGGCGGCGCGCAGCACCCGCCATTGCGCAGGGTGCAGGTCCTGCGCCTCGTCGACCACGACGTGCGCGTACGGCGCCGACTCGTCCGTGAGAATCTCCGCGGCTCGGGCGCAGACCCGCAGATGGGTGGTTTCGCCCCGGTCGCGCAGAAGGCGCTGGAAGTGTTCGACGCCGTTCCACACCTCGCGGCGGCGCGTGGGTCCGAGGCCGGTGCCTCGGCCGCGGCGGCTCGCGCCGAGGTACGCGTCGAGATCACGCAGATTCTGGCCGAGGACGACGTGACGGTACTCCTGTGCCAGGAACTGCGCCGAGAACGGCAGGTCGAGCTGCTTGACCGTCTTCTCCCACAGCTGTCGCTGTTCCCGGTCTCCTATCGGTCGGGGCGAAGCCGCCGACTTCGACCGTACGACTCCGTTGGCGAAGGCGTCGACCGTCGTCACGTCCACGCGTGCGAGCGCCTTCCCGTCCTCGTCGAGGAGCAGACCGAGCATGTCGCGCAGTCCGGCGGCGAGTGCGTTCGTGTAGGTGGTGAGCAGGATACGGCCGTCAGCGGACCTGGCGAGAAGGTGCCTCACCCGGTGCAGGGCGGCCACCGTCTTGCCCGTTCCGGGGCCGCCGGTGACCTGGACGGGCCCCCCGTAGGAAGCACGGTAGGCGACGCGCCGCTGGGAGGGATGGAGGAAGACCCTCCAGGCCTCGAACGGCTTCTCCAGGGCTTCCTCCAGCTCTTGAGGCCCCGTGACCAGCCGGATGCGTGCGGTGGTGTTGGCGATCACCGTGGCCAGGTCCTCGACCGGCTCGGTCGGTGCGTCCGCGGGCCGCCGGACGGCCACGACGTCCCGGTACACCTCCTCGGGGCTGAAGCCCTCGGCGAGGTACTGGAGAACCTCCAGCTGGTCCTCCGGCAGGAGCGTGGCGAAGGCATCCAGCTGCTGCTTGTCCGCCAGCGAGCGGGCGGCGCGCAGCACCTGGTCGTCGATGCCCAGCTCGCGGAGGGTTCCGTCGGACACCTTGGCGAACAACAACTGCGGAGCCTGGCGCGCCGCCGTCTCGTAGAGCGGCGTCAGCTCGTCCAGGGCCACGGCGTCGCGGACCTCCAGTGCCCGCGTTGCGGAGTTCGCGCTGTACAGACGCTTCGCCGCCCAGGTGTAGGCGTCGTCGTGCGGAAGTACCTTGACCAGGAGGAACACATCGCTGCCGTCATCGGGAGCGAGCACGACGCCCCGCCAGAAGTCGGTGATGCGAATGGTCCGCATCCGAGTGTCGCGGGCCTTCTCCACGGACTCCAGGTGCAGTCCCTTGTCCGCGTTGAGTCCTGCCACGCTCAGGGCCTGGAACTTCCCCATGGCCTTGCGCACTCCGGCGCGAACCGGCTTCTCCAAGGTCTCGTAACCGTCCCAGAAGCTCTGGGCGAAGGCGAGCCGGGGCATGAGGTCCTCCCATGTCTGAGGGGCGATGGTTCATGATCAAGGATGCGGCAGGGGTCCGGCCAACTGCCGGGCGATCCCCTCGAGGGCCGAGAGAAGCCCCTCGGGCGGGCGCGAGAGGTCGAGACTGTGCTGGAAGAGCCGGATGCCCGCTCCGTGCACCTCGTGGATGCGCACGGGCTCCCGGCCGGCCGCGTACACCAGATGTGCCTCGTCCAGGCCGAGGACGGTGGCGTACGCGAGCGCCTGGTAGAGGTCGGCGTTGAGGAGACCGTCGGCCTTCTCGACCTTGTACTTGGCGTCGACGACGGCGACCGGCGTGCGGCCGTCGCCGCTACGCACGACGAGATCGGGGCGCATCCCCACGCGCCCGGCGGTGTCGAGGTGGTGGGGGTCCTGCAGACGTGCCGTCAGGCCGTGCTCCCGTAGGGCCTCGCGCAGTCCGACGGTGACGAAGTCCTCGAACAGCTTGTTCATGTCGAGCAGAAAGCCGTCCACAGCGAGCGGAACCGTTCCGGCCGGCCGGTGCTCCGGAGAGCCGCCGCGCAGGACGGCCTCGGCCAGCCGGAGCGCCGGCTGGTAGCGGGAGTTGAGACGGGACGGCTGCCAGCGGGGCAGCGCGTGGCCCCGCACCAGGGGCAGCACGTCGGCGAGGCGGACGCGCTGCCGGGCCAGTCGCCGTCGGACGGGCGCGGCCACCCCGGGCAGACGGAGCAGCCGTTCGACGGCGGTGCACAGGATGCGGTTCTCGGCGGTGTCGGCCGTGTAGGCGTCGTAGCTGATCTCGACCGGCGGCGTCCTGCCGAAATGTCTGCGGACCTGATCGGCCTCGCGTATCCGACCGCGCACGAACAGCGCGGACTCCTCCACGGTGCTGTACCCCCGGAGGACACCCTGCCGCAGGGCCGCGTCGATCTGTCGCTCGACGGCGTGCGCGAGCGCGGGGACGAGGCCGTCGTACCCCCCGGTGTCGACGGTGCCCTCCCGGCTGTCCCGCCACGCCCTGGCCGGATCGAGGCTGAAGCCGAGCAGGAAGAACAGTCGGCTCACGGACGTCTTGGGCGTGATCCGCAGGACGGGACCGCCCGGGATCCGTACCGCACCGACGCTGCTCCCCGCACGCAGGAGCCAGTGGCCGACGCGGCCGGGGTCGGGAGTGGCGCTCCGCAGGATGCCGGCGGCGGCGAGCGCCCGGCCGGTCTCGGTGTCGAGGGGTACGGAGACGGCGGGGCCGTGCTCCCGCAGCGACACCTCCTCGCTGCCCGGCGGCGACACCTCCTCTTCGTTCACGGGAGGTGCTTCCTCAGCACGTCGAGACCGTAGCGGCCGGCGACGTCGATCCCTTCGCCGTAGTGGTGCTCTTCGAGCAGCGGCAGGATCTTCGTCCGCCACGTCCGGTCGAGTCCGCCTTCGCGGTACACCCCCGGCTTCATCAGGTATGAAGGGCCGATGGCGAAGTCCCGGTCGTCGATGAGCGCGTTGAGGGCGTCGAGGAGACGGGCGGGTTCACCGTCCTTGCCCTCGCGTTCGAGCCAGCGCTCGAGGAGGCCGGCGGTCGGCTCGGTGCGGGGGGACAGTTCCACGAATGCGAAGCGTCGCCGCATGGCCGCGTCCACCAGAGCGATGGACCGATCGGCGGTGTTCATGGTGCCGATGATGAAGAGGTTGGGCGGCAGGCCGAAGTCGTCTCCCGAGTAGGTGAGACGGACGGACCGCTTGCGGTACTCGAGTAGGAAGTAGAGCTCGCCGAAGACCTTCGCGAGGTTGGCGCGGTTCATCTCGTCGATGATCAGGAAGTGGGGGATGTGCCGGTTGCCCTCGCGGGAGGCGAGGTCGGCGAGCTCCCGGAGCGGCCCGGCCGTCAGCCGGAAGGCCACCTCTCGTGTCTCGGCATCCTCCACGGGCCGGAATCCCTCGAAGAAGTCCTCGTAGGCGTACGACGGGTGGAACTGCACGATCTTGACCTGCTCGGGGCCGCCGCCGAAGTACTCCGCCAGCTGCATGGCCAGATAGGTCTTGCCAGTCCCCGGCGGGCCGTAGAAGACCAACTGCCGTTCGTCCGTGAGGAGTTCCCGTACCTCGTCCAGCCAGGCCCGGTCGCGGACGAGGAGCTTGGCCGCCAGGTCGTCCGTGGCCTCCGGCAGGACCACCTCCCGCTGCGCCGGCCCTTCGGCGGTGGGCGACTGGATGGAGGCGCCGCCCTCGTCGGGCCCGACAGGCCCGATCAGTCCGTCCAGCGACTCCAGCACACCGGTCAGGTCGACGACGTCGTGCTGCACGGACAGCTTCTGCTGCACCTCCTCGGGAAGCTCCTCGTACGGAAGGCTCCCGGGCAGCCAGGACACGGCACGCCGCAAATTCGACAACCCGCCCTGGGACGCAGTCTGGACGGCTTCTCCCGCGATTCGCCCGGTGTGTAGCCGCCCGTTACTTATGGTCGCGACCGTGTCTCCCACCCGCATCTGGGTGAGGAAGGCGTGGAGTTCGTCAACGAGGCCGCGCTTCTGGTTGTACGAGGCCGCTCCCTCATACCCGTCCTCCACGAAGCGGCGCAACGCGCTCTTGGTCGGGTCGCTTTCCTCCAGCGGCGGCAGATGGGCCCCGGCGAGCGAGACGAGTCCTTCCTTCAACCACAGCTGCCGTACCAGGTTGTGCCCGGAGACGTTGGAACCGCGCACCAGCCAGGCCTTCCGGGGCGCTCGCCAGCCGGTGGAGAGGTAGTCGGCGAGCGGGTGGCCCTCCGTGGTCCGCCAGGATTCGGGGCCGGACGCGTCGTAGCCGTAGACCAACGCGGCTGCCGCGGAGGAGGAGTTGCAGACGATGTCCCGGGTCGCCACCCAGTGGGGTTGCGCGCCAGCCGAGTCGGTGAGCGCGCCGGCCGCACGGAGCTCCGCACGCGAACGGCGCGCATGGTCGCCGAGCCCGGGCCACTCTTGGGCGATGACAGGCGAGCCCTCGTGCAGAAGGAACTTGTGTGTCCCGTTGCCGCCGAACTCGGTGAGGAGATGTCCGTGTGCCGCTCCGCCGCCCTTGGGGAGCTTGATGTGGAACTCGGGCGTGCCGGGGAGGCGTTCGGGCTGCGACATGGACGACCTTCCGGGGCGGGCCTGTGTGATCACGCCCAGCCTACTTGTTGACAATGTCAATGGACCCCTACTGGCGAGTACACAAATCTAGAGATTGCGTTGGCGGTGTAAACGGATCTGGCTTAGGGTGATTATGTCGCCGGTACTTCCGTGAGGCACCGGCACATGGTCTCTGGGGTGGAGGCGAGATGTCTGGGGAATCGAAGATGTCCGAGGTCGAGCGGCGCACGATCGAGGTGGAACTGCCTGCCATGATCGAGCGGCTGAGGCGCCGTGCATCGCGAGGTGGGGTGGTCGGCCGGCGGGCCTTCGAGAAGGAGGCCGCAGGCCTCGGGCTCACCACCGACGAGCAGCGGCGAAGGCTTCGCGCGGGACTCGTGGCCGTCGGCCTCCATGTGAAGCTCCAGGCGCGGGCGACGGGCGGGCCGGAGCCCGCCTCCGGGCCGCCACTCGCTGCCGCCGGTCCCGAACCGCTCGCCTCTGAGGCTGCCTGGCGTCTGACTCAGGCGCGGAAGATGCTGAGGCGCTACGCCGACGCCGACGGCCGTGTCAGCAAACTCGCCCACGACGGAGTGGTACGGCTCCAAGGCCTTGGCCCCGCCGAAGCGCGGGAGCTGAGCGCACATTTCCCGATCAACAGGCCTCGGCCGGCCGGCGCAGCGACAGCCTGGCCGGAACCGGCAGCCGAGGTCAGGGCGAAGCGTGCTGGCCCCGGTATGTCCGCCGGGGACTCCTCGGTGTCGGAAGCCGTCCGTGCGGCCAGGGCGGTGCTGGAGGAGGACCGGTGGCGACGCGGCCGGGGTATGAGAGTGCTCAACGCGCAGGAGGAGGTGGGCCTCGCTGCCCTGCTCCGTGGGGGTGTCGGCAACCTTGCCCGGGACGTCCCGGAGGAGGAGATCGCTGCCCTGTCGCGTGGCAGCGAGCGACGACGTGCTCACGAATGCCTGGTCCTGCACAATCTGCGGCTCGCAGGGAAGATCGCGCAGGGCTATCAGGGGCGTGGGCTGGACATCGACGATCTGGTCCAGTGCGGAACCCTTGGCCTGATGCACGCGGTTGGTAAGTTCGATGCCAGCAAGGGCTACAAGTTCTCGACCTACGCGACGTGGTGGATCAAGCAGTCCATCGGTCGCGCCATAGCCGACGAAGGCAGCCTCATCAGGTTGCCCGTGCATGTGCACGAGAAGGTGAGCAAGGTCGCCAAGGCTGAGCGCAACCTCCTCAGCGAGGGGCAGCCCAGAACCGTGGAGAACGTCGCCTTCGCGACGGGCCTCACCTTCGAGGAGGTGGAGCGGTTGCGGAGGATCAGTCGGCCCACCGACTCGCTGGACCGGATCATCGGCGATGACACCGCCCTGGCCGACCTGGTCATCGGGCCGAGCAGGCTCCCCAGCCCTTGCACGGTGCTCCTGCGCAAGGAGTTCTTTGAAACGGTCGAGGCGGTGCTGGACTGCTTCACCGAGCGCGAGTTCCACATCCTCGCTCGACGGGCGGGGCTTGACGGTGGCGACCCCGCCACCCTGGAGGAACTCGGCGCGGTCTTCAAGGTGACGCGTGAGCGCATCCGGCAGATCGAGGCAAAGGCCAAGCCCGTTTTCAAGAAGCGGCTGATCCAGAGCGGCGTCGTCTCTCCCCGTTTCTGAAGCCGCGCCGTCTCCCACCGCACTGCGCATCCCGCACCCAGATCCAAAGGAACCCGCCCATGGACCCGCGCCAAGAGCTGGTCGACTACCTCACCCGCCAGCTCGTCGGACCTGCCGGCGGAGAGGACGAGGTGCTCGACGCTCCGCCCGACCGGCAGTACCTCATGGGGACGCTCTATCCGCAGCAGGCCGACCTCCAGCGGCAGCTCGCCCACGCCGCCGACGACCCCGAGGCGCCGGGGGTCGAGCAGAGCGCCCCGGACGCCGACCCGGCCACCGATCCCGTCCCCGAGACCAACAGCTGGCTGCCGGCGTCCCTCGGGCTCAGCTTCTACACGGCCGTCGCGCAGATCGAGGTGACCTGTGAGGCCGCCCGCTACGAGACGCAGCGGAACGACCCCGGGCGCGGACGCCGCTGGCAGCGGATGCCCATCCCGTCCGAGACGCACACCATCGGCCCCGACCGGGAGGCCGTGACCGTCCTCGACGGCCGTGCGGAGCTCCGCCTGCGCCGGCGCTCGTACGGTGACGGCACGCTCGTCACCGTGGCCCTGGTGAACAAGGCGCGCCACGACGGCTCCGACGGCAAGACGCCCAGCTGGGACGACATGCTCTTCCAGTGCAGTCTCGCGGTCCGCCCCGTGGACGGGCCCGTGCTGCCCTACCCCAGCGTCCGGCTGGCCAGCCGTGACCCCGAGGAGCGCGAACTTCGCCTGCAGTACCGGGACGTGGTCACCCATGCCGTCGGTCACGGCTGCGCCGTCCGGGAGGAGGCCGTGGACCGCGAGGGCGTCGACCGCCTGGTCTGCGAGGCTCTGCCGCACGCCGAAGTGCCCGCCGTCCGGGCAGGGGGTCCGCTCGACGCGCCGGTCCTCACGATCTCCCACCTTGCGGATCCCACCGTGAGCGCGGACCAACTGCGGGAGGAACTCGCCGAGTTCGCCGCCGCCTACCACGCCTGGTACGTGGGCCAGCGCTCCGTCAAGGTGCCGGCCTGGGGGCAGGAGGCCGCGGAGCGGGTCCTCGGTCGGGTGCGCCAAGCCGTCACTCGGATCGAAGCGGGAGTACGCACCCTGTGCGACCCGGCCAGGCCCGAACTCCTCGACGCCTTCCGCATCGCCCAGCGTGCCATGCTGCTGCAGATGCGGCACTCCGCCCCCGACCAGGCGGGACAGCGGCGCCCCCGGTCCGAGTCCGTCGCCGTCGACCCGCCCGTCGACGCCACGGCGGCCTGGCGGCCGTTCCAGCTCGCTTTCTTCCTCCTCGCGCTCGACGGTGTCGCCGATCCGGGCCACCGGGACCGAGAGACCACGGACCTGATCTGGTTCCCGACCGGCGGTGGCAAGACGGAGGCGTACCTGCTCCTGGCCGCGTTCACCGTCGCGCTGCGCCGGATCCGGGCCGAGGGCGGCGGAACCACCGTGCTCAGCCGCTACACCCTCAGCCTGCTGACCACCCAGCAGTTCCAGCGGGCCGCGACCACGGTCTGCGCCCTCGAGTACCTCCGGCGCCGCGAACCGGGACTCGGGCTCGGCGACGAACCGATCACCGTCGGCCTGTGGGTGGGCGACACCACCACCCCCAACAGCTTCCAGAAGGCCAAGGACTGCTTCGACGAGCAGCGCGTGGCCAGTCACCCCGAGGACGTGTTCATCCTCGATCGCTGCCCCTGGTGCGGCACGCGCATCCTGCCGCCGAACCGCTCCACCGTTCGCTCCGACTACGGGATCAAGGCCGAAACGGACGCCTTCGCTTTCAACTGCACCCGGGACGAGTGCGCCTTCCACGACGCCTTGCCCGTCGCCGTGGTCGACCAGCACCTGTACGAGCAGCCGCCCACCTTCGTCCTCGGCACGGTCGACAAGTTCGCCCGGCTCGCCTGGGAGCCGCTCTCCGGCCGGCTCTTCGGGGCGGGCACCGGGAACCCGCCCCCGTCGCTGATCATCCAGGACGAGCTGCACCTGCTCACCGGGCCGCTCGGCACCACCGTGGGTCTGTACGAGGCGGCCGTACTCGAACTGTGCACCGGCCCCGACGGCCGCCCGCCCAAGATCGTCGCCGCGACGGCCACCATCCGGCGCTCGGCCGAACAGGTCCGCGCTCTCCACCACCAGGACGTCCAGCTGTTCCCGCCGCCCGGACTCGACGCCGACGACAGCTTCTTCGCCGTCCCCGACGCCGGCCGCCCCGGCCGGCTCTACCTCGGCGTGATGGCGCAGGGCCACACCGCGGGCCGTGGCGCCGTCGCCACCACGGCCGCCATGCTGCAGGGCGTCCACCAGCTCCCCGAGGAGCACCGCGACGACTACTGGACGCTCGTCGCGTACCACCACAGCCTGCGCGAACTCGGCCGGACCGTCACCGCGGCGGGCGACGACATCCCCGCCCAGCTCCGGGGACTCGACGAGGGCATGGGCACCCGCTCGCTCGGCGGCGGCGACGTGCAGCAGCTGGACAGCACGGTGGCGCGCGCCGATCAGCCGATCCTCCTCGACCGCCTGGAGAAGCCCTGGACGGACCCCCAGGCCGTCTCCTTCCTGCCCTGCACCAACATGCTCTCCGTCGGCGTCGACGTGAAGCGGCTCGCCTATCTGCTCATGCAGGGCCAGCCCAAGACCACCGCCGAGTACATCCAGGCCACCAGTCGCGTCGGCCGTCACCACGTGCCCGGCCTGGTCGTCACCTACTTCAACGCCACCCGTCCGCGCGACCGCTCCCACTACGAGACCTTCAACGACTACCACCGGGCCCTGTACCGGTACGTCGAGCCCGCCAGCGTCACCCCCTGGTCCGTCCCGGCCCGACGCCGGGCCCTGCACGCCACGCTCGTCATCCTGGTCCGCCACCGCCTCGGCCTGGCGGCCGAGAACCGGGCCGGACGGATCACCGGCCACCGGGCGGAGGCGGGCCGGATCGCCGACGCGCTCGCGGAGCGGGCGGCGATCGCCGAGAGCGGTGCCACCGGACGCGACGGCGACAAGGTCCGCGCCGAGGTCCGCGCCGAACTCGGCTACCTCCTGGACGACTGGTACGAACAGGCCACCAGGGCCGAGGCGGAGGGCAAGGACCTCTACTACCGCAGCCAGGGCAAGGGCCAGCACAACCTGCTCAAGGCCTTCGAGCAGCGTTACGGCCTGTGGGAGACCCTCAACTCGATGCGCAGCGTCGACCGGGAGTGCCAGATCACCGTGACAGGAGCGGGAAAGTGAAGCGTAAACTCCGGGTCCGCCAGGCGCAGACCGTGCTGCCGTTCGGCGTCGGGGCCGTACTCGATGTCCAGGGCGAGTCCTTCGTGGCCGCCGGAATCGGCAACTGGCCGCATAACAAGACCCCCGTGGCTTCGGAGCGGCTCGCCGAACGCCTCGGAGTCACCGGGTTCTTCGCGGCCCCCCACACCCTCAACGACCGGTACGACGACCACGACCGCCCCGGCGTCCCCTACGTCCGCTTCCCCGGCTGGCTGTTCTGCGGCGCCTGCCGGACCATGGTGCGCTTCCTGCGCGAGCAGGAGAAGCCCGGTGAACCGCCGGTCTGCGCCTCGTGTGCCGCCGCGCCCCGCCTCACCCCGATGCGCTTCGTCCGCATCTGCCCGGACGGGCACCTCGACGACATCGACTGGTGGTACTGGGCACATTCCCGTCTCACTCCCGAACAGCGGGCCGCCTGCTCTGAGGAGAAGCGGGCATGGCAGGCCCGCCGTCTCAGCTTCCGCGTCGCCGACCGGGCCTCCGGCCTCGAAGCGCTCTCGGTCCGCTGCGGAGCGATCGGAGAGGCCGGCAGGACATGCGGCGCGGAGCGCGACCTCCTCGACGTCCTCGGCCCGCAGGCGGGCCGCTGCTCCGGCCGTAACCCCTGGCAGCGCTGGGACGAACGGGCCACGTGCGGCCAGCAGGTCCACAACGTGCAGCGCACCGCCGGCAATGTCTACTACCCGATCGTCTACTCGGCGCTCGACATCCCGCAGACCGCCGAGGCCCCGCGTGCGGAGCGGGACGCGGCGGAGTCCGTCCTGGCGCATCCGTACTGGACGAATCTGCTCGGCGCCCTCGGCACGTCCCGAGCCGACCTCTTCCGCGGTCTCATCAAGGAGGACACTCAGGCCCCCGACAGCCTCATCGACCAGCTCGTCGGGGAGGCCACAGGCACGTCCACGGCATCGCCCGCCGCACGCCCGAACGCGGGAAAGCTCGATCTGAGCCGCGACGAGTGGTACGCCTTCGACGCCGAGCACCTCCCGGAAGCCACCCCGGAGTTCGCGGTCCGCCGGGGCGGCCTCGGCCTTGACGGAGAGACCGAGGAGCCGTGGGCCTCCCTCGATGCCCACATCGGCGGAGTGGTCCTCGTCGACAGGCTCCGCGAGGTACGGGCACTCACCGGATTCCGCCGCCAGTCGGTGAGCGGCACCCTCGTCCCCGCCGACACCAGCGCCCGGCTGCGCTGGCTGCCGGCCACCGAGGTCTACGGCGAGGGCATCGTCGTCACCCTCGACGAGCAGCGCCTGACTGCCTGGGAGAACGACCCGCGCGTCCAGACCCACGTTCACGGGGTCCGCGCGGACCTCGACGCGTCGTTCCGCGACGAACAGCTCGCCGAGACCGTCGGCGCGGAACTCTCCCCTCGCTTCCTCCTCCTGCACACCCTCGCGCATCTGCTCATCCGCCAGCTCTCCTTCGACTCCGGCTACACCACCGCGAGCCTCCGTGAGCGCGTCTACGGCCGCCCCGAGTACGACCAGCGCGGGCTGCTGATCTACACCGCGGCCGGCGACGCCGAAGGCACCCTGGGCGGACTGGTTCGGCAGGGCGAGAAGCCGCACTTCTCGGAGACGCTCATCCGGATGCTGGAGGCGGCGGCTTGGTGCTCCGCCGACCCGCTGTGCGCCGAGCACACGGGCCAGGGCTTCGGAAACCTCAACCGGGCCGCCTGCCACGCCTGCACCTTGCTGCCGGAGACGAGCTGCCAGACTGGCAACACCCTCCTCGACCGTGCCCTGATCGTCGGCTCGGCACGTGTCCCCGGCTACTTCGCCGACGTCCTTACAGCGAGCCGGGAGTACGCGGCCGCCACGGCAGTGGGAGGACGCCCGTGAACTCCGCGAACGCCCCCGTCCTTCACCCCGGTCTCAGCCAGGCCCAGCGTGACTGCCTGGACACCCTTCCGCTGACGGGTCACCACGTGGTGAGCGGACCGCCCGGGAGCGGCAAGAGCCTTCTTGCCGCGCACCGCACGGTCCACCTCGCCCTCACCGGTCGCCCGACACTCCTGCTGTCCTATTCCAACCTTCTGCGCCAGCTCCTGGACGGCACGCTCCAGGGCCTCACGGTCCGCGGCGCCCCTGCGGTCGCCTCCACCGTCCACAGCTGGGTCCACAGCCATTTCGGACGCGACGCCCGGAGCACTGACGACGGCTGGTTCGACTGGCCGGTCCTCATCAACCGGGCAGCCGCCTCGTATGGCAACGACGATCCGGCCACACCGCATCTCGTCGTCGACGAGGGGCAGGATCTGCCGCCCGGCTTCTACCAGCTGGCCCGCCTCCTCGGCACCACGGTCACCGTCTTCGCCGACGAGTGCCAGCGCCTCACCGAGACGAACTCCACGCTCACCGAAATCACCACCGCCCTCGGACGGTCCGCGCGGCACATCGAGATCGCCGGCAACCACCGCAACACCCGCGAGATCGCCGCGCTGGCCGAGCACTTCCGGACAGGAGGCCCCCGCCCCGAGACACCGGGGCGCGGCGGACGGCTTCCGCTCGTCCGCCACTACACCGGCCAGGCCGAACTCGTCGACCACATCGTCACCCTGGCCGCCCAGCGGCCGCGCCACCGCATCGGCGTCATCATCGGCTCCTCACGCACCACCGCCGACCTCATGCCGCGACTGGAGCGGGCCGGTTTCGCCCAGGAGCCGCAGATGTACAGCTCGGCGGCGACTTCTGGACGCTACCGGGACCTGGACCTGGCCCGCCCAGGAGTCGTCCTCCTCCACCGGGCCAGCGTCAAGGGTCAGGACTTCGACACCGTCGTCATCGCCGACGCCGAGACCGACGCGGCCTGCGACCCGACGGCGGCGGACCTCCGCATGGCTTACTACGTGATGATCACCCGTGCGCGGGAGGAGCTGGTCCTGGGTTGGCGGGGCAGCCGGCAGCCCCGCCATCTGGAAGGGCTGCACGGGCTGGTCAGGACGACCTGAGGACCTGCTGCCGCCTTCCTCTCACCGTCGGGAGGGCAGGATGATCTCCGAGTTCGCGAGAGCGTCGCGTGTCGCGGACTGTTCGCGGCCCTGCTTGCCGAGTCGTCCGAGGCGGACGAGCTGGGTGTCCCGGGCGTTCCGGTCGTCTCGGGTCACGGCGCCGTGCAGGGCGTCCCGGGCGGCGATGACCTCGGTGTGCAGAGTCGCCGGGTAGGCGCCCTGTTCGGCGAGGCGGATGGTGTAGAGCGCGGTGCGGATCGCCGGGTCGACGCCGGTCGAGAGGTCCTCCACCCGTTCTGCGGCCGCCCGCATCGCGGCGGTGTCCATGGCATCGCGCGCGTCCTTGACGGCCTCGGCCGCGTTCCGCAGGTCCGTCAGGAGCGTCGAAGGCAGCAGCCCACGTCCGCCGTGGGCGAAGATACCCGCCGTGGCCTGGGCGATCCGGGCCCGCGTGCACAGGTCCAGGGTGGCGCGGGCGGATTCGAGGAATCCGTCGAGGGAGCGGCTCATGGGCTCCCCGCGGCCGAGGGCCGCGAGGTCGTCCGCGATCTCGGTGAGGGCGTCGAGCTCGGCGTGGGTGAGCTCCCGCTTCCACTCCTTCAGAAACGTCGCGTACTCGGCCCTGAGGGCGCTGGCCTTCCGGCCGGCGGAGGAGGAGACCTGGTTGCGCCGGAGCCCGGCGCCGTGCTCGTCGCCGGAGCCGATGCGGTACCGCAGAGCGATGGTCCGGTCGCCGTCGAGCTTCACGTGGAGGGTGAGCGGCAGATCGCCTCCGAGCCCGTCGGGCTGTTCGTGGAGGTAGCCGCCGCAGAACTCGTTGCGTCGAGCCGAGCGCAGGTGTGGCCCCTCCCAGACGCTGAACTGCACGGACGCGCCGTTGTCGCCGCGGATCGCGAGGTGGTCCACCCGGTGCCATTCGGTCGGGTAGGGGGTGCCGGCGGGGAAGACGACCTCCACGGTGCCGTCCTCCAGCTCGACGCCGATGTGCTGGGCCGTCACCTGTTGGGGGGCTGCCGTGCCGAAGTCGCCGCCGCAGAACGAACAGGCTTGGAGACCGGCGGCGTTGACCATGGAGCAGCCGGGGCACTTCAGGCCGCCGGTGTCCAGGGGCGCGTCGCAGTCGCCGCACACGGTCGTGCCGGCGGGGTTGTCGTCCCGGCCGCATGCCGGGCACTCGGCGAGGACGGCGGTCGGAGCGGCGGCGCGCAGCCCGGACAGGCTCGTGGCACACACGGGGCAGGTGGCGGTGAGCTCGGGGGCGGGGACGTGGCAGCCGGGGCAGTCGACCGTGGCCGTGCCGAGCAGTGGGGTGGCGCAGGCCGGACAGGCGTCGCGGTCGACGGGGATCTTCTCGGTGGTGCAGGTCTCGGACGGGCAGTCGAGCGTGTCGAGGAGACCGGCATCGACGGCGGCACCGTGGGCGACGGCCGTCATGGGGTCCACCGCGTCGGACACCGTGTCCTCGCCGAAGAGGTCTTGGAGGGCGCGCCGGACGGCCGGGACCAGGGTGGAGCCGCCGACCAGCAGGACCCGCTGGATGTCCTCCGGCGTCGCGCTGTACTCCGTCAGCACCGTGTCGACCGTCTCCCGCATCCTGGCCAGGTGGTCGGCGAGGAGCTCCTCGAAGTCGGCGCGTCGCGCCGCTCCGGACCAGGAGCCACCCTGCCGTCCGAGCGGGGCGAGGACCACCTCGGAGGTGTCCTGGGTGGACAGTTCGATCTTCGCCCGCTCGGCGGCGGCCCGGATGCGGGAGGCATCGCCGTTCCCGTCGTGGTCGCGCTCGCCGAGCCGCTCCCGCAGGTGTCCGTCGAGCAGCGCGTCGAAGTCGGCACCGCCGAGGAGGTTGTCCCCGCCCAGCGCGGCCACCGAGAAGTGGCCGGGGCCGAGGGTCAGGAGCGACACGTCGAAGGTGCCGCCGCCCAGGTCGAAGACGAGCACGGTGGCGTAGTCCTTGAGACCGTCCTCGCCCGGCCGGACCCCGAAGGCGTGCGCGGCGGCGGTCGGTTCCTGCACGATCCGCGCCACGTGGAACCCGGCGAGCCGCCCCGCCTCGCGCACCGCCGCGAACTGCGGCTCGGCGAAGTACGCGGGTACGGTGATCACCGCGCGGCGGAACGGCACTCCCGCCGCGTCCTCGGCGTCCTTCCTGAGCCGGCGGAGCAGGACGGCGGAGACCTGCAAGGGGGAGAGCCAGTGCGCGCCGAGCCGGATCTCCACCGAGCCGTCGGGGCTCTCCCGGACGGGCGGGGCGTCGTCGGGCCGGGTCTGCAGGGCCCGCTGGACGAGCTCGTCGTCCCAGCGCCGTCCGATCAGCCGCTTCACCTCGGTGATCACGGAACCGGGTTCGCCGTCCCGCCAGTTGAGGGCCTCCTGCCCGACGAGCAGGGCGCCGAGGGGGTCGACCCCGACGGCCGATGGGGTCGCCTGGCCGCCGTCCCGGTTGCGCAGGACGACGGGGACGCCGTCGCGCATCCAGGCCGTGACGGAGTTGGTGGTGCCGAGATCGATGCCGAGAGTCCGGTGCATGAAGGAGTGCTTCCTGATCGTCGTGGTACGGGGGAGGCGGGGCGTGGGGTCAGGCGCGGCGGGACCGGTGCCCCCGCCCGGCCGATCGCTTGCGGAGCAGCCGCCGCTGGGAGCGGGTGGTGCGCCGCGGCTGAGCCCGTACGGGTTCGGATACGGGGTCGGGTTCCCGGACGGGATCGGGTACGGGCTCCGGCGCGGGCCCCGGCACCGTGACGACCACGTGGGCGTGCCGCAGGGCGGTGGAGCCCCGCCGGAAGCCGGTGACCTTCTCCCGCAGCACGGTGCCGTCCGGCAGGCTCGGGTGCGGCTCCGTGCCGACGACACGCATCTCCGCCGGGTCGACGGCCCTGCCCACGACGTCCATCGGACTGACGTCGTGCCGCTCGAACTCGACGCGCAGCATCAGGTGCGCCGCCTCGATCTGCTCGCCCAGCGCGAGCGATGCCGAGGCCGTCTCGTGGGCGGACCGCGCCTCGTGGAGGACACCGGCCCGTCGGCGGGTGTCGGCGAGCACGTCGTCAAGCGACAGCAGCGAGCCCAGCAGGGCATGCAGCCGGGCCTCGGCCTCCTCGCGCTTCTCGGACAGGGCGGCGACCCTGCGCCGCAGCTTGTCGAGCTCGGACGGCGGGCCGCCGGCGTCGGCGGTGAACGGGCCAGGACCGGTCAAGGGCGTTCCTCGGTGTCGGGGCGGGGCAGGGGCGGGGTGAGCATCTCGGCGACGAGGGCGGCGACGGGGGTGTGGGAGCTCTGGTCGGCCCGGTGGACGAGCGCCTGCCTGGCTGAGTCCTTCCGAGCGCGAGCTGCGTTCAGTTCCCGGGCCGCCTGCATTCGGAGCTTCACGGGCCGGGTGCCGAGCGGGGTGTCGGGCAGGAGCTCGTGGAGGGTGGGACCGAACCAGGGGAGCGGGGGCGGTTCGGCGTCGGAGGGCTGCGGGGAGGGAGTGCCGGTGCTCAAAAGAGGGAGTCCTGTCCGGAGTCGGTGCGGCCGGGATCGTGAAGACCAGGGCCGAGGAGAGGGACCAGCGACGGCAGTCCGAGGCTGACCGCTTCCGCGCATGCGAAGTCGTGCAGAGCCCCACCTGGGTCGCCCGCCTGCTCGCGTGCCCGGGCGCGGCTCACGAAGGCGTCCTCCACGATCCCGTCGAAGCGCGCGCTGGCCCCGATCCGCATCAGACCCCGGCGAAACAGTTCGATGACGTCGGACGGGGACGCGGAGGCCTCCAGGAGCTCGGCGAGCTGGAGGAGAGCCATGTCGAGTTCCGCTTCGACACGGCTCTGGGTGCGGCCCGGGACCGTCGTGGCGATCGTCGCGGCCTTGTGCAGAAGTTCGACGCGGCGCTCCAAGCCGGCGCGGGTGCCCTCGATACCGGTGCTCCCGGCCGCCGTGACCAGGAGATCGACGAGTGTCAGGCTGACCCGGGTCGGGCCGGTCGGCACCCCCGGACGGTCGTACTGGAGCATCCGATGGACGGCGTTCCGTGCCGCGTCCGTACGTCCTTGGACGGCGACGGCCACCGCCCGCTTCGTGTAGTGGCCGACCAGCCACTGCCGGGCCGCGGCGCAGGCGGGATCGCGGGCGAGCAGGCCCTGCACCTCGCCGACCAGGATCCTGTCTCCCGTGTACGTCCCCGTGAGCGCCCTCTCCAGATCCGCCCGCAGATGATCGTCGAGCTCCGCCCGGGCGGCCGGGTCCCCGGGCGTCACGGCCCGGGCGCGTGCGAAGCGCTTCCGGCTCTCCCTGGGGTCGGTGTGGGCGACCGCCCTGCCCCGCCGTACCAGTTCAGCGGTCAGCTCGGCGGCCAGTTCGGCGTCGTGGGGCAGGAGCACGCGGGCCTGCTCGAGTCCGTCGATCCGGACGACGGGGGAGTTGTCGCGCCCGGTCCAGCTCCGCCCGACGTTCCGCCACGCGCGGCCGACGGCTTCCTTCTCGTCGGCGTCGAGGGTGTGCCCGAGGCGTACCGACGTACCGAAGTCGGCGAGTGCCTCGCTCCACTGGCCGCCTTGCGCCCGGTCCCGCCCCCGGCCCGCGAGGGCTCGGGCCAGCGGGGCGGCGCAGGCACGGTGCTCGGATGCATCGGCGGACCAGGTGTCGGGATCGGGGTGGCGGACGGTGTAGGCGGCGAGGAGCTTGTCGCGCTGCCCGTGGTGGACGAGGTGCCAGGCGGCGTCGACGAGAGGGATCAGGGAGTGCGGTCCGGCGTCCGCGGGAATGTCGGAGAGGAAGACGGCGCGGAACTCCCACTCGGCCTCCCAGGCCGTGTGCCAGGCGGAGAGGGCGTCCCGCCCGGCCCGGGCGTCCAGGGCGTGCAGCAGGTCGGCGACGCGCCCGCGCAGCTGACCGAGGGCCTGCTCCCAGAGTGCGTCGGGCATGGGCGCGCCCCGCCGCTCGGTGAGCAACGCGCGGAAGTCGCCCAGGTCCTCCTCGTCCAGGAGATACGCCCACAGCGCGATCGCGACCGCCGCGGTGCCGGCGTCGGTGTGCCGGCCTTCACGAGCCAGCTCGCGGAGGGCGCTGACGGCGAGGGCGTGGAGGACGCCGGTCTCCACGAGGTCCAGGTCTTCGGTGTCGGGGCAGCGGCGGACCGCCTCCGGCCAGTTCCCCGCCCGCGCGGCGAGCGCGCCGAGGAGAGCGTCGTACCGCAGGGCGGCCGGGTCGGTGCCGGGAGCTCCGAACTCGCTCCGGAGCCGCTGCAGAAGCGGTCGCACGATGTCGAACTCGGCGTGTAGGAAGGCCTGTACGGCTGCTTCCAGCAGAGACTCCACCGTGATGTCCCGGCCAGGTCCACCGGCCTCGTCCACCTGCACGCGCGTCGCCCCCTTGCTCCCCCATGCAACGGGAACCACGGTAAGGAGACGTGTTGGCAACGTCAACGCGCTCCCTTTGAGGCGGTCAATCTTGGCGTGATTTCGCCTTGGAGGGGCTTTGGCGGGCGCGATGGCCGGCCGGGGCTGACGCCGTCAGGACGACTCGGACGGTCTTGCCGCTGGGCGGGTAGCAGACCGTCTCCCAGTGGTCGGCGAGCGCGGAGACGAGCGCGAGGCCGTAACCGCCGGTGGGGAGTTCCCCGGTCGAGCCGTCCCCCCGGGGAAGTCGGGGAAGTCGGGGGAACCGGGGAAGCCGCTCCCCGCGGGCATCGATCACCTCCGCGCGCAGCAGGTCGGCCACCGGGTCGAAGTGAAGCGTGAGCCGGAAGTCCCGACCGGGCACGTGCCCGTGCACGACAGCGTTGGCTGCCAGCTCCGCGACCACCAGCTCGGCACGCTCCGTGAGGTCCTGCGGCGCACCCCAGGACTGCAGCGCGGAGGCGGTGAGCAGTCGGGCGAGCCGGGCGCCACGGCGGGTGGACGACAGGAGCTGGGTCAAGCTGCATGCAGGTGGGTCGAGTTGGGAAACGAGTTGGTTCATGGCGCCAGAGTGGCGGCCGGGTGTGACCGGAGGCGAGCGCCAAACCCCGTACGCGGAGTCAGCGTACGGGCACGTGCGGTAGACGGTACGTGGGGCGGGCCGTCACGCTGAGTCGTGACGGCGAGCGGCGCGCGAGCCGTCATGGACGCGGCACGGAGGAGAGGGGCGGCGGATGAGCATCGCCGAAGAGGAGCCGACGGCGGAGGCCGCCGAGACCCGGACGTCACCGGCGGGGGAGTGGGAGCGGGAACCCCACCCGTCGGACAGTCTGCGCACGTTCGGTGCCGTCGTCCAGGCCTTACGCGAACACGCGGGCCTGAGCCGGGCGGAGTTCGCCGCCCTCGTCCGGTACTCCAAGCACACCGTGGAGTCGGTGGAACTGGGCCGCCGTATGCCGGACGAGGTGTTCGTCGAGCGCGCCGAGGAAGCCCTCGGCAACACGGGCGCTCTGAGGAGGGCCGCCCGCTTCCTCAGTCGGGGTGAGGTCGGCCTGGCGGCGTGGTTCCGACGTTGGGCCCGCCTGGAGCGGGAGGCGGTGAGCTTGTGTACGTACGAGTGCCGGCTGGTGCCGGGGCTGTTGCAGTCGGAGGCGTATGCGCGGGCGGTGTTCGACAACAGCATCCCGCTGCTGACCGACGAGCAGACCGAGGACCAGCTCACGGCGCGGATGGAGCGGCAGCGGATGGTGCGGGAACGGCCGACGGTGCCGTTCAGCTTCATCGTGGAGGAGCACGTGTTCCGGCGCAGGCTGGGTGGGGCGGAGGTGCACGCGAGCATGCTGGACCACGTCCTGGAGCTCACAGCTCCGCGCAACGTGACACTCCAGGTGGTGCCGATGGAGTTGGAGTTCCACGGGTGCCTGGACGGGCCGGTGCGAATCCTGGAGACCAAGGAGGGGCGTCGCATCGGCTACTCCGAGGGACAGCAGAACGGGCGGCTGATCTCCGACACGAAAGAGACGAGTCTGCTCTGCCGTCGCTATGAAACACTGCGCTCGCAGGCCCTGAATCCCAAGGAATCCCGGGACCTGCTGGAGCGACTGCGAGGAGAGCTATGAACAGCGATACGACGGAACTCGCCTGGTTCAAGTCCAGCTACAGCGGCACCCAGGGTGACGACTGCGTGGAGATTGCGGTCGCCGAAGACGCTGTTCACGTACGGGACTCCAAGGACCTGGCCCGCCCGGCCTTCGCTGTGGGGCGCGCGGAGTGGGCGCCCTTCGTGCGGTTCGTGTCGGGTAACTGAACGACCGGTGTGCCGCTGCGACAGCGGCACACCGTCTCTTGCTCAGGTGAGAGTGTTGCGCAGGTGCGGGCCCAGGTAGCCGACGTAGACCTTGCCGGACCGGGGGCCGTCCTCGTAGAAGTGGAGGCGCGGGGCG
Source organism: Streptomyces sp. NPDC056361 (assembly GCF_042262805.1). NCBI lineage: Bacteria > Bacillati > Actinomycetota > Actinomycetes > Kitasatosporales > Streptomycetaceae > Streptomyces > Streptomyces sp. NPDC056361. The sequence continues at coordinate 42,049 of NZ_JBHJQI010000013.1, read as the reverse complement.
ATCGTGTTGCCTCCGCCGATCTTCAAGTGGGCCTGCATGTAGACCACGCCGTCCGAATCGACCGTCCTCGGGACGGGAAGCATGCGTTCGCCGCTCAGCTTCGGCTTCTTGGTGACGGTGTCGGACTCGCGCATGGCCACCTTGGCGGCGGGGAAGGGGAAGTCGCCGGACGCCTCGGACTTGCACCAGTTCAGGAAGTCGCCAGAGGTTTTGCCGTTCGCTGATGCCTCAGCGAAATGGTTGAGGGCCAGGAGGCCGTCCCAGGCGACGTTCAGCCAGTTGTCGACCGACTGGCTGTCGAGCTTCTGGGTGGTCTTGGCGTTGCCCGTGAAGGAGAGGAAGGGAAGCTCGTCCAGCCGGTCGAGCAGGTCGGCGAAGGTCTCCGGGTAGGTGATGGTCGGGTTGTCGGCCGCACTGTAGGCCGTGGTGAAGTCGCCCGTGGCTTCGAGACGTTCCCTCAGGAAGCGGATGAGGCGCTGGGACTCCTGGAACTTGTCGTACAGCTCCTCGTTCTCGCCCCGAAGCTCGTCGCTTCCCCGTTCCGTCTTGGCGAGTTCCGCGTACAGGTCGTTGATCTCGTTGACACGCACCGCCTCCGCCTGTTCCGCCTCGTTCAGCAGTGAGGTCAGGGCGGCGTTGTCGTCCCGGAGTTGGGCGACGTTCGCGCCGTCCGAGCTCGGCCGAGGCCGCGTCCGCTGCTGCGGAACGTTCAGCAGAGCGGCGGGCAGCGCGTGACGGGAGGCGAGCCGCTGAGGAAGCGCGGCGAGTGTCTTCGCGGCGCGACGCACATCGGCCTCGATGGTCCGGCGGGACATCACGGGGTGCCGCTGCGCGTCCGGCTTCCACGCGGGATCGAGACCGGGCACGTACGTGCGGACACCGCCGCCGAACACGGGGTGGTACTCCAGTGCGATGTTGAACTTGGCCTGCGCGGCCGGCATGAGGACGTACAGCACGGCCAGCCCGTGTAGGTTCCGGAACAGTGGTTCCACGACCGTACGCGACCAGTCGTCGGGGTTCTTCCCGTACGGGACGGTGGCGATGACCACGGGCATTCTGCGGTTGACGTCGCACAGTTCTTCGAGCAAGTCGTCGACGTCCCCGTCGTCCTCGACGAAGGACGGCGCGGTGGTGACGTCGGCCTGACCGTCCCGCGCCTCCAGCGCGTCGAGGAGGGACCGGGCGATGCCCGGCGTGTTGGCGGGGGTGGGGAACTCGCTCGCGTTGGCCGGCTGGTGCTCGACGTCGACCTGCACCCAGGTGCGACCCTTGTCCTCGGGAAGCCCGGAGCGCACGACCAGCGTCGACTGCCAGGTGCCCGAGGTGGCGGAGGGCGTCTCGCGCATGCGCCAACGGCTGTGCGCGCCGTTCATACCGGACTCGGAGTCGCGGTCGAGGGTCGCGTGGTCGGCGATCTCGGTCCGCCCCTCGTCAAGCCCGGAGGTGTCGTACCTCTTGAACTTGAGCCACTCGATCAACTCCCGCTCGGCTATGGCACAGGTGTCCACGTAGTCCGAGTCGGTCGACACCACCATGCGATACCCGCGTGGTTCCATCGGCGGTCTCCTCTCGTAAGGCTGTGAGACGTGAGGTGCGTTTCATGACTCCTCGGCAGGGCCGTAGCCGAGTGAGGCACGGTTGAGGAACCGGCGGCCGAGATCGGGCGCCGGTTGCGGTGTGGCCTTCTTGGGCGTTGCCTTCAGGGCCGGCTTCTTCTGCGCGGACTTGTTGGCAGCAGACCTCACGGCTGCCTTCTTCTGAACGGCCTGCTTGGCGGCCGGCGTGTCGCGCGCCGCGAACTTCTTCCGCAACAGCGACAGCTGGTCGCGCTCCTGGAGGGCCTGGTCAGCGGGCAGTGCGTTGACCAGCGCCCGGGCCTGGCTGAGCCCGTAGCGCGCCTGGGCCCAGCGCTTGGCGTTGATCGCCGTACGCACGACCCCGAGGCACTGCTGCAACTTCTTGACCTTCGCCGCCTGCTTCCGGGGCATCGGGGCCTCCGCCCCACTGCCCCGGCGCTGCTTCGCGGCACGCAGCCTCCAGTCCGTGCCTGCCGTCAGGACGACGGCCGAGCGCGGATTGCTGGACTGGCTTCGACGTACCACGCGATCAGGCCGTGTGGCGGGGGCCGTGGCCGGGGGGCGGGGTGAGGGTGGACCGGTAGTCGGTCAGGCCGTCGGCCGCCATCCGGTCGTACTCGGCGAGGATGAGGTTCTTGGTGCGGTACTCGCTGTGGGCCTTGATGTCGTTGTCGCGGACGCCGTTGAAGCTATCCAGGATGTAGGCAGTGTCCTCGCGTGTGATGCCGTAAAAGTGGAAGAAGAACGCATCCAGCTCGGCACGGATCACGGCACGACGGTCGGCGTCCCAAAGGAAGGGAGTGCCAGTATCGCTGAGGTCGCGAGCGAAGGGGGTCATATCGCTTGCGGTGTAGGTGAGTTCGAGGATACGAGCTTGGATGAACTTTGCGTGAGGTGCGAGCTGGTCGGGGGCCGGGACCGGTACCTGCTGGACGTAGCCGTAGGTGAGGTGCGTTCCGCCGATCTTCTGGCGGACGGAGTAGTCGCAGACCATGGAAGACCAGACAGCGGAAAGCAGTGGGGCATGGTCTGGTGAGGCGAGGAGGGCCAAGGGGTAGGGGTGGCCGAAGCCGTGGGCCGGAGCGATTGCAGTGATCAGCGTACGTTCATCGCTCGCCCGGCAGATGTCACGCCAGCCGAAGACCCACTCCCGGTCCCAGCCCTTGGCAGCCAGGCGGCTGTGGACACCCGGCACCATGACGGGCTTGCCGTTCTTGTCGACTTCGTCAGTCGGAATGTCCTGCTCCGGCACCCAGTAGCGAGGCAACGCTATGGCGGAGGCGTCCTGGTGCTGTTCCACGGTGAAGCGTGGGAGGGTGCGCTCATTGAGCTGCTTGTCTGTGGCGTTCTCGTACGTGGAGAAGCGGTGGTCGTAGTGGTGCAGCATCTTCGCTTCGTACAGCGGGAGTAGACGTTCCTCGCCACGGGTGAGCACGTTGCCGTCGAGGACCCATTCGGTCTTAAGGAGATCCTCGAAAGTCTCGTTGTTCTGGGCGGCGGGACGGAACAGGTGAGAGTCGTTCGACATGTGGAACATGGTCATGAACGAGATGCCCCAAGGGTTCCCTCCTACCTCCTTCGTCTCGTCGATGAGGACGGGTACGCGGCGGTATATGCCAAGGGTGATGTCCGCATCGCGCCGGGTGGAGAAGATAGGGCACGTACCCGTGTTCGGGTTGACGCGAAGGATGTCGCGCGCAGTCAGAGTGAACGAGCGGTCGGCGATCTGGGCAACTTGCCGGACCCTGGCGACCATGGAGATAGGCGCTTCAGGGTTGCCCTCGCCACACATCGTGAGGATAACGAAGCGCACGTAGTCCTTAACTGCCGCGAAGAGCTTGTCCTCGTTCCCGAACTCGAACAAGCTGGCCAGGGCCCCTCGCTCGACCAGGTCCTTGAAGAAGAACTGCGTTGTCGCGTCCGTAGCGATCCCCGTCGGCACGATTACGCCCGTCCGCCCTCGCGGCCCTGTCAAGGTCCGGTCCGTCTCCGTGAACACGGCGTACGTGTTGATGTCACCGCGCCCCGTCAGCGGGAACCGATCGCTGGTGCGCAGGAAGTGGCTCTCGCCCTCCGCGCGCCGCTTGGCCGCTTCGAACTCGGCGTACAGCCGCTCCCCGTCGCGGTCATCGCGCAGCTCAGCAATGAGCCGCTTCCGCGCCGCCGCGTTCTTGGCCTCGGCGATGCGCGGGTCCCGCTGAGCGAAGAACTCCTGCTCTTGCAGCTTCACGCGCTCCCATGGCGGATTTCCCACCACCGCGTCGAACCCGCCGGCCCACCCCGTCCCCGCCTGCACACCCGCCCCCGACTCCGGGACGGCGAACACCTCCGGGAACTCCAGGTGCCAGTGGAAGAACCGGTACTGGTCCCGCAGCTCCAGAATCTGCTGATGCGTGGGGTCCGGCACCGACGCCTGGTCCCGCCCCCGCAGTGCCCGGAACACCTGGTCCGTCGGCGCCTCCGGCGCCCCCGTGTGCTTGGGCCACACGAACGCGGCGCACCACGCATCCGCAGCATGCAGGTCCTGCACATACGCCGACGACTCCACGTACACCCGGTAGGCGGACTCTTGGGCGTGCACCTCCTCCAGCGAATCCGCAGGCGCAGCAGTGATGCGGGCAAGCTCGACGGCGTACCGCTCGTTCCCTGGCAGCGGCTCCGCGTCGAACAGCAGCTCGTCTTGGCCGCCGCGCTGGGCCTTGTTGCGCTTCACGAGCGAGGACGCGTGCTTCCGGTCGTCGCCCTCGATCGGCTTGAAAGCTTCGTCAGGGATACCCTCCCCCAAAAGCTTCGGCGTCGCGCCGATCAGGCCATTCCCCCACTTCACATGCGCGTCGAGGAAGCTCAGCGCCTTGCCCGGCTCCATGGCCTCCAGCCACAGCGACACCTTCGCCAGCTCCACGGCCATCAGGTTGAGGTCGACGCCGTAGATGCAGCGCGCGGTGACCTCGCGCAGCGCGTGGCGCATGGCGCCGTCCGTCGGCTCCGGGTTGTGCTCACGCACGGAGGCGACCCGCTTGGCGATACGCCGTGCCGACGCGACAAGGAAATGACCTGACCCACAAGCAGGGTCGCAGACCGTCAGGGACAGCAGCTCGTCGACGATGTCGTCGGCCGGGTCGGGGTGGCCGGCAGCAGTGGCGCGCTGCTCACCCCGCTTCACGGCATCGTCTATCACCGGGTCCAACGTCGTGTCGAGAAGGCACTCGATCAGCGACGACGGGGTGTAATAACTGCCCGTCGTCTTACGACTGTTGCCCGCCACCTCCACCAGCTCGAAGCTTCGATCCGTCGCGGAGTGCTTCGGCTCCAACTCAAGCAGGGACTCGTACACCGAGCCCAGCTCCTCGGCATCCAGGTGCCGGTAGTCAACGGGGCGCCACCGCCGCGCACCCGGGTCGCGGACCTGGGCGAGGTGGCGTACGGCGGAGAGCAGCGACTCGTTGGACAGCTTCAGGCCGTCGAGCGGGCGGTCCGTGTCGGAGGGGGAGAACAGGCCGCCGAGGCCCGGCAGCGCCAGCTCGGGGCGGCCGCCCTCCGTACCGAGGGCTTCGAGGACGATGCGCAGGGCCTCGTACTGGTCGCCGTGGGCCGTGCCCTGGCGGCGGCGGGCGCGTTCGCGCAGCCGGGCGGAGGAGAAGTACCGCTCGTACGCCTCCCGGCCCCGCTCGCCAGCATCCGGGTCAAGGAGCGCGCCCCGGTCTTCGGCGACGAAGACGAACAACAAGCGGTAGACCAGCCGCAGCAAAGCATCCCGGAGGGCCTTCGGGTCGGTGTCCTCCCGCAGCGCGGCGTTGTCCGGGTGGCGCAGGAAGCCGGTGCCGAGGACGGTCAGGGCGTTCTGCACGCCCAGGCGCAGCTGGTCCAGGGCGCGGGTGCCGGAGGTGACGGCTTCGGCGCGCCACTTCTCCAGCCAGCAGCCAGACGCCGACGTACCCGCCGTGACGGTGAACCGGGAAGCGTGGAGGAGGCTGTACAGCAGCACGAACTCGCTGAACAGTTCGCCGTCAAAAAGGGCTTCCAGGTCGAAGTCGACATAGGCCGCCGTGGAGAAGGACGACGAGTCGCGCAGCAGCCGCAGCCGGCGGCCGTTGGTGACGATCGCCCACAGGTGGGCCTCGGTGCGGTTCAGGCAGTCCTGGACCATCGACTGGGGCGGGACCTGGCCGGGCGCCGGGCGCTTGTCCAGCTCCTGGTTCCAGGGGACCTGGTGGATGAGGGCCGGGCCGTGGCGGTGGGAGACCGGGAAGCGCTTCTCCGGGTCGGAGTCCGCCGGGATGCCCGCCGCGCCGACCTCCGTCAGCGCGCCGAAGTCCAGCTTGCGGAAGAGCTGCGCGAGCCAGTCCGTGCCGGCACGACCCGTCGGGTCGGTGGCGGGCGCGCCGGTCGCCGGGTCCGAGGGCAGCGCGGCGCGCAGGTCGCGCCAGAGGGGCTTGAGGTACTCCCAGGCGCGCTCGGCCTCATTGCGTACCGGCGCCGAGGTCGGCAGGCCGTAGTCGGCGGGCTTGGTGCCCGGGAGGTTCCGCGCCTCGGCGATGCGGAGCAGCATGTCGGAGGGGAGCAGGCCGCCGACCGGGGTGACGGCGGTGAAGGCCAGGGCGGTGCGGGTGGCGGCGGACATCAGGCTTCGGCTCCGGACACGGTAGAGGCGGACGCGACGGGGGGCAGGTACAGGTACACGCCGAGCACGTCGGCGGGGTCCTGCGGGACGACCTTCAGACCGCGGACGATCTCCTCGTTGGCTTTGCGGACCCGGCGGTGCGAGGCGTCGAGCTCGGCGGCCAGACGAGTGCCGTACTCCGTGAGGTGCGCGGCCAGGTCCGGCAGGCCGGCGAGGTCCTTGGAGATGTGGTTGCGGGCGGCCTGCTCGTGTGTACTGGCCGTCGCCCGGGCGGCGAGGAGCGCGGCTGCCGCGTCGTCGTCCAGCCAGCGGGCGCGCGCCGGCACGCCCTCGTACGCGAGGAGCCGCGCGTCCTCGGCGACCAGCTGCCGCTCGCCCGTGCGGGACGGCAGAGTCAGGTGGAAGCGGTAACGGACCAGGAGGAGCGTGGTGCGGACCGACACCGCGTCCGTGGTGACCACGCCGCAGCGGCGGGCCGGGCGGGGGCCGGGGGTGTTCGCATCGAGGGCCGAGTCCAGGACGTACGCGGCGACGGCGCCGATCGCCGGGTCCGTACGGACCAGGGCGGCCTCGCCGCGGGCGATCGCCGGAGTCGTACGGAACGGGATCTCCCGGTCCTCCTCGACGATCCGCCCGCCGAGCGTGGCGGCCAGCGCGTCCCGCAGACCGGCCGGAGTGCCGCCTGTCTGGGCGGTGAAGTCGCCGGAGCCGTCGCGTGGGTCGCGGACCAGCGCGTCCAGGTCGCCCAATGCTTCTAGGGCGAAGCCGCGGACCTCATCGGCACCGCCGAGCGCGGCCCGTACGGCGGCGACCTCGCGGGCCACTTCCTCCGGGTGGATCGCGCGCTGGGCGTACTTGGACCGGGACGTCTTCTCCCGCTCGGCCGCCGAGTTCCACTCGCGTTCGATCCGGTCGAACGAGTCCTGATGGCCGTCCAGGTCGAACAGGCTCTCCTGGCTGCCCTGCCGGCCGTGCAGCAGCAGCCACTCCACCACCGCGTCGGTGACGCCGGAGGCGGTCTCGTCGGGGACGGAGACGGAGATTCCCAGGTCCTTCAGGATCTGCCGGTGCTTCTTGAACAGCACCTCCAGGACCTTGCCGTCGATGCCGTTGTCGTCACCGAACATCGTGATGACGCGGACCTGGTCGCGCTTCTGCCCGTACCGGTCGACACGGCCCTCCCGCTGGTCGTGGCGGGTCGGGTTCCATGCCAGGTCGTAGTGGACGACAGCGTCGAAGTAGTGCTGGAGGTTCACGCCCTCGGAGAGGCAGTCGGTGGCGATCAGGACCCGGCGGACGGCCGGGTCGGCGGCGTCCTCGGCGGACCCGGTGGCGAGCTGCTCGATCCGCTCCAGACGCTGCTGCGGGGAAAGGGTGCCGGTCACCGCGGCGATGCGCGTCTTCTTGCCGAGCTTCCCCTCCAGCTGCGTGGCAAGGTACTCGGCGGTGGGGATGTAGCGGCAGAAGACGATCGGGTGGTAGCCGTCGGCGATCAGGCCCTTCAGGTGCCGGATGAGCGCCTTCAGCTTCGCGTCCTCGGCAGGTCCGACCAACTCGGCGGCGCGACCGGACAGTTCGAGGAGGCGAGCACCCGCCTCCTCCGACTCGGCGGCGCCCGGGGCGACGTCCATCCCCTCCAGGCGGTCGTTCTCGGCGGAGTCGGAGGACACCGGGGCGCCCAGGAGGTCCGCCTCCTGGGCGGTGCGGGCGGCCGCGGACTCGGAGCGGGTCTTCAGGGTCTGTGCGGCTGCCGCCGGCGAGGACACCATCGAACGCAGCAGAGCGATCACCGACCACCAGGCGATTCGCGCCTCCCGCTTGCCCTGCTCTCCGGCCGCCGTCACCCGGTCCCGGGCGTAGGCGATGGCGTCGTCGAGGAGCGCCCGGTAGGCGGGCGTCAGCTTGTACGGCTCGTCCTTCGTCCAGCGGTCGGACGGGAAGGCGGTCCGCTCTGCCAGGGAGTCGTCGGCGAGACCGTCCTCCTTGGTGAGGTACTCACGGACGTCGGCGCGCTTGCGGGCCACGAAGTGCTCGGCGAGCCTCGCCCGCCCCGCCGGGGATTCCAGGTCGAGCGTGGCCAGTTCGGGCCGTACCAGGCCGAGCAGGTTGCGGAACGCGGACTCCTTGCCGGAGTGAGGGGTCGCCGTGAGCAGCAGCAGGTGCCGGTCCTCCTTGGCCGACACCCGGCGCAGCAGCTCGTATCGGAGCTGGCTGGCCGCCGTCGACGTACCGCCGTTCGTGGTGTCGTCGGCGGCCACGCAGGAGTGGGCCTCGTCGACGATCACCAGGTCGGGGCAGTGCTTGACGAAGTCCTCACGGTGCCGGGTCGACTTGATGAAGTCCGTCGAGATGATCGTGTACGGGTGCTTGTCGAACAGCGACTGGCCCAGTTCCAGGCCGCGTTCGAGGCGCGACACCGTGGACGCAAGGACCAGCTCGGCGTCGATGCCGAACTTCTCCCGCAGCTCCGCCTGCCACTGCTCGGCAAGAGCCGGGGCACACAACACCGCGAGGCGGGTCGCCTCGCCCTGCGCGAGCAGCTCCTTCGCGATCAGCCCCGCCTCGACCGTCTTGCCGATGCCGACGTCGTCCGAGATCAGCAGCCGCACCGTGCGCTGCCGCAGCGCCATGAGGAGCGGGACCAGCTGGTAGGCGCGGGGCTCCACGGCGATCGACGCGAGCGAGCGGAACGGGCCGGCGCCCGAACGGAACCCGATGCGCAGGGCCGTCCGCAGCAGCCCGGCGGCCCGCTGGTCGCCCAGGTCGGTCGCGCTCGGCGCCGCGAACTCCGCCGGCCGCACCTCCTCGAAGGCGGGGAACACGGCCGCGACGTCGTCCTCGCTCCCGCCGAGGGGGCGCAGCACCAGCATGTCGGGGGCGCTCTCCGGCAGTACCACCCATTCCCGGCCACGGGCGGCGACCAGGGAGCCGGCGGTGTAGGTGAGGCTCATGAGTTGTCCCAGTTCCTAGAAGTCGAGCGAGGAGAAGAGGAGGCGGGGGAGGTCAACGCAGATGGAAATAGGCGGCGTTGTGCCCGGTGATGGCGTCCCAGTCCGCGTCCGCGGGGAAGCGCAGGACGTCCCAGCCTGCATCCTCCAGGCGGTAGCCGGCCTCGATGTCGCGCGTCGAGTCGGCCGTGCGTCCGGGGCCGTCGACGAACACGGCGAGGCTGGCGCCGTCCAGACGGAAGACGAGGTCCGGGCGCGCCGCCGCCTCAGGGACGAGGACGTCGACCTCGTCCGGCAGCCGGTAGCCCTTCGCCCGGAGCCAGCCGAGCAGGTCGCCCTGCTTGACCAGCGCCCCCAGATCCATCTCCAGAGGTGTCGGGGCGGGGGACGGATCGGGCTCGCGGACCGGCTCCGCCGACGGGGCCAGCCTGCGGAACTGCTCGCTGCGGGACTCGCCCCGGTCCTCCCGCTCGGTACGGGCACCGGCGAGCCGCAGGAGCAGCGGCCGGGCGCTGTGCCGGCTCAGCCGGCGGTGGTGCGTCTGGTTTCCGTAGCTCAGCAGACAGACGTAGCAACCGCGGGCGCACTCCTCGTCGGCCGAAGGCCCGCCCAGGTCCTCGCCGGTCTCCGGGTCGAAGTGGCAGATCTCCAGGGCGGTCCTGGCCGCCTCGGCGAGGGCGTCCTTGTCGTGCTGGATGCGCCGCAGCACACCCGCGCCGCCCTCGGCCGCCTCCATGAAGAGGATGCGCCGCCGCGGACCGTCGTCCGGCGGCAGCAGCTCCGCCGTCAGCTCGGAGTCCTCCAGCTCGAACGCCGCCTCGATGCCCCGCTCGAGGGCGTACAGGAACGACAGGGCGATCGGCTCGGGCTGCGGCTCGTCCAGAGTGACCACGAGGATGTTACGGCGGTCCTCCACGTAGGGGAGGACACGCTTCTTCCGGCGCTTCTCGTTGCCGTCCTCGTCGACCACCGGCATGCCGGTGCCCTCGATGGCGTCCGCGGCGGCCCGGTCGTTGAGCCAGCGTCCGTCGCCCAGATCGAGCCAGTAGCCGTCCGGCTCGCCCTCCTTGTCGCGGACCCGGCCCAGGTTGGTGATGCGGACCGTCGCCGAATCGCCGTAGTCCACGTCGAGGACGGGCGTGCCCTCGGTGTCGATGACGTGCGAGGTGAGACGCCCCTTGCGGGCGCCGTGGTCCTGGAAGGCGTACGAGGTCTCCAGCCGGAAACCGGCCCTGCGGCGCTCCTCCTCGTCGGAGGAGATCCGCTCGCGCGGCGTCGTGTACACCGTGTGCAGATGCAGCAGCCCGGTGCGCTTGCCCCGCAGCGACTCGCCGCACATGCCGCAGACGTCCGCACCGACCTTGACGGCGTAGTGGTAGCCGCAGCCGTCGCAGCGCCGTGCCTCCGCCGTCGCCAGATCGCCCGAGGCGTCCGGCGGCAGCTGGACACGGGTGACCTGGTAGCGGGCGCCCTCGTGGTAGATCAGCGCGCCCGGGCCGAACTCGCGGATCGCGAGGAAGCGGGGACGCTGCAGATAGTCGCCGTCGGCGTTGCGGCGGTTGCCGGAGCGGGGGATGTACGCGGCCAGCGGCAGCCGCGGGAAGCTGTAGCCGGGCAGGAATCCCTCGGACGCCAGGTACCGGTACGGGTTGAAGTCGCTCATCACCGACTTGCTGTCGGACGACCGGTTCAGCAGCAGGTTCGTCTGCGTCTCGGCCTCGCGGCGGCGGGTGCGTGCCCGGCTCTGCTCGCCCGGCGAGAGCGTGTGGTCGACGACCCGCTTGTTCTGCTCGTACTGGTCGATGACGGCCGCCCGGAACAGCTGGCGCCACCGGTCGAAAGCGTCGTCGAACCGCTGCGGGGCCCGCTCGATACGGTCCTCGACCCACTCGTCGTACCACCAGGTGGTGGCCGCCAGGTCCGCGGACAGCGGCGCGAGGACGGTACGGGCGGCGGCGACCGCGCGCCGGCGCGCCCCCTCGTCCAGGGACAGGTCGCGGATCCGGTCGACGAGCGGCAGCGACATCTGCGGATCGGGCCGGTCGTCGCCGTCGGGATCGTAGGCGACGTCGACGACGTCCGGGATCGCGGTGCCCAGCTTCATCGCGGTCTCCGCCAGCCAGATGCCCTGGAGGTGGGAGCGGACCAGGTCCTCGTTGGCGAGGTCCAGTCGCGGCGGCGCCACCTGCCCGGCCACCATGTCCTGCGAGCGGCGGAAGTAATACTGGTCGTGGCTGTTGCCCGTGGCGCAATACGTGGCCACGAGGGCGGGCTGACCGGAACGGCCGGCCCGGCCCGAACGCTGCGCGTAGTTCGCCGGCGTCGGCGGCACGTTGCGCATCAGAACGGCGTTGAGCGAGGAGATGTCCACGCCCAGCTCCATCGTCGGAGAGCAGTACAGCAAAGGAAGTTCGGCGGTGCGGAACTGCTGCTCGCGCTCCAGACGGTCCTCCGGCGGGACCTGAGCCGTGTGCTCCCGGGCGTACAGGCCGGCCAGCTCGGCCGCCGCCGTCCGGTACAGGTCACGGAAGAACGGGTTGACCCGGGGGCCCTCGCCCTGGCTGTACGTGCGGGCCAGCGGGTCAACCGCGCCACGCTCGCCACCCCCGGCGTGCCACACGAGCGCGGCCGCGGACACGCGGTAGCCGGTCCGCTTCTGCCCCACCGGGCGACGGAAGGCCGGCCCGGAACGCTCGGGCGTCGCGTCCACCTCACGGACGAGCTCTGCTTGGAGCAGCACCTTCAGCAGATCCTCGATGACGACCTGGACGTCGTCGAGAGGGAGGTCGCGCAGCTCGGGCATGTTCCGCCGGAGGTACTTGCCGAACTTGCCGCGGGCGGACAGGAACAGCGCGGAGCGCTCCATGCCCGGCTTCGAGCCGTACGGGTAGGCGGTGCCGACGGTGGGCCGGTCGCTCTCGCTCAGCACCCACGCACCGGTCAGACGCTCCTCGCTCGCCCCCAGCAGCGCGTCGAAGTCGTCGCGGAAGTACTGCACGTCGATGGCGAGGGCCCGCCGCATGTGGTCGAGCAGTGTCCGGGCGACCTCCTCGCGCAGCGCGGGGTCGGCGTCGCGCAGTACGGCGTGCACGGACTCCCAGCGTTCCGGCTGGTCGGCGACCCAGGCCAGGTCCTCGTAGTCGATGCGGAGCAGCCCCGTCTGCTCGAGGTTCGGCATCGTGATGCGCCAGCCGCGCTCCAGGTCGCGGTAGAGCCGGTATCCCACGACGTCGCGGAACGCCTTCGTCGCCCGGCGCTCCAGCGACGGCGGCAGCGACGCGGACCCTGTGTACTCGTGCGGAGAGAGGCCCATCACGGAGGTCACCGCCTCGGCGAGGTCGTCGTGGTGCAGCCCTTCCTCACCCGCCCGCACCGCGGCCTGGTAGAGGGCGCCCCGCAACTGGGTCACTTGCGCGAAGTCGTTGAAGTGCCCGGCCTGCAGAGAGGCGTCCTGCCGGTTGTCGACGAAGGTGAGGAGCTTGCGCGCCTCCTTGCCCAGACTGTTCTCGGGCACGGCCCGCAGGGACTTCACGATCGACGCGGAGATCAGGGAGGTGGCCGAGGACCGCCCCTCCTGGTCCAGCGTGGCCAGCTTGGCGAAGTCCCGGCCGCGGGTCTGCTCGTACGAGACCTGGCAGTGCACGCAGAACAGGAAAGGAGCCGGAACGAACGCCGCTACCAGCCCGTCCCCCGACTCGTTCCCGAGCGGGTCCACGACGACGCGCTTGGGCACCCGGGGACGGTAGGACTTCTTGACGACGGTCACGCCCTGCGCGTCGGACTCCAGCCACGACTCCGGCAGCCGCCGGTCGTCCACCGCCGTCTGCGGGTCCACCGGCCACTCGTAGTCCTGGCCGGGCATGCCGACGTAGAGGTAGCCCTCGCCGGCTCGGCCACCCGAGGCGGACGTGTCCCGGCGCGGCTCGTACCGGAACGAACCGTTCTCCTCGGTACGCCACACGGTCAGGTACTCCTGCCCGCACTCGCGGCAGAACGACAGGGGGAACAGCGGCATCCCACCGCTGTTCGGCTGTTCCAGCTGGTACGTGCGGGTGAGCGGCCGACTGAGCGGATCCTGCAGCGTCGTGTAGACGGTGTCGCCCTTGGAGAGGAACTGGTGCAGCCGGAAAGCGAACAAAGGCCGCTCCGTCACCGGGTGCTTCGCCCGCGCACCGGCCTCCAGCGTGGTGCGGATCGCCTCGGCTACCTGCTCCTCGGGTACCTCGGACTCCGCGTGCAGTTCGGCTGCCGCGGTCTCCACCGTCTCCGGGGCGCAGCGGCGCAGCCGCCCCGTGCCCTCCTCACGCTCCAGACCGAACCGCGACTCCAGCCAGCGGGCCAGCGAGTCCTTCGTCAGCGCCTCGTACGAGAGCGGCGCCGCCGGCACACGCAGCCGTTCGGCGGGCACGGCCGCCGGCGGCTCCTCGGTCGCCCGGATGAGGGTCTCGCCGATGACGCGCTTCGGCAGCACCGTCGTACCGAACAGCCGGCCGGCGACCTTGGCGACCTCGCGCCGCTGCTCCTCCCAGGAGCCCTCGGTGGACATGGTCGCGGAGGTGCCGATGCACTGCAGGGTGGCGGAGGCACGGCAGGCCTCGCGGACCCGGCGGATCAGGAACGCCACGTCGGCGCCCTGCCGTCCCCGGTAGGTGTGCAGCTCGTCGAAGACGAGGAACTGCAGCCCCTCGGCGTTGCGGATCAGGCTCGCCCGGTCGTCCGGCCGGGTCAGCATCAGCTCCAGCATCACGTAGTTCGTCAGCAGGATGTCCGGCGGGTCCTTGCGCAGGGCCTTCCGCTGCTCGTCGGACTCCTGGCCGGTGTAGCGGGCGAAGGTGACCGGCTCGTGCCCCGCCCCGAAGCCGTGGCGCAGGTACTTCTCCAACTCCATGAGCTGGGAGTTGGCCAGGGCGTTCATCGGGTACACGACGATCGCGCGCACCCGGCGCTCGGCTTGCGGGCCCGCCGCCTCGCGCTCTTTCAGGACGCGGTCCACGATCGGCACGATGTACGACAGGGACTTGCCGGAGCCGGTACCCGTGGTCAGCACGTAGGAGTCGCCGGCCTGGGCGGCCTCGATCGCCTGTCGCTGGTGCAGGTGGAAGGTGAGCGGCCGTCCGTCGGGACGCCGCGCGCCCTCCTTCTTGCCCGCCTGGAAGATCTCCGCGCACTTGGGGTGCAGCACACCGTCCCGGACGAGATCGGTGACCTGGCCGCCGTCCGCGAAGAACGGGTTCAGCGACAGCCACGGGTCGGGCCACTGCGACTTCGCCGCCAGATCGTCCTTGACGAATCCCTCGACGCGCGGGTCCCGTATCACCGTCGCGCTCTTGGTGAAGTTCTCGTACTCGCTGATCAGGTCGGCATGGATACCGAAGACGTCCATCGTCTCGGGCAGCCGCGGCGCCTTGCGGGGCACGGGCACGGGCGCGGCGGCGGCACGCCGGGGAAGCAGCGCGCGCAGCCGCTCGACGGGGTCCATCGCCTGCCAGTGCGGGGCCAGCAACGCTGCGGTGTCGTCCGGCGCGAGCGCGAGCGGGACCAGCACGTCATGGACCAGGGCGGCGTTCTCGGGCCGCAGCTCGGCGTCCTTCTCAAGGAGGCGGTTCACCAGGCGGACCAACTCGGCGGGCAGGTCCGGGCGCACCAGGGTCAGCCGCGGGGGCTGCTGATGAGTGTGCTGTTCGCAGAGTTCGTAGGGGGTTCTGGCGGAGAACGGCGGCTGCCCGATCAGCAGTTCGTACAGGATGCAGCCCAGCGCGTAGAGATCGGCGAGGCCGGAGACCCGCTCGGCCCGGAACTGCTCGGGCGCCATGTACCGGGCGGTTCCCACGCTGACACCGGTGCTGGTCAGCCGCGTCTGATCCGGATCGTCGACGATCGAGCCCATGCCGAAGTCGAGCACTTTGACGGTTCCGTCGCCCGTCAGCATCACATTGGCCGGCTTCAGGTCGCGGTGGACCACACCAGCCGTGTGTGCGGCGCCGAGACCGGAGGCGATCTGCGCTCCGATGGCGGCTGCCCAGGAGACCGGAAGCTGGGGCTCCTCGTCGATGAGATCGGCGAGAGGGTGGCCGTCGAGCAGCTCCATGGCCAGATAGGGCAGTCCGTCACCTCGGCCGGTGAGGTCCACCCCGCCATCGATGAGCAGGGTGAGGTTCGGGTGGCCCTGGGAGAGCATGCGCATGATCCGCACCTCACGGCGGAAGCGGCCGACCTCCTCGCTGGTGCCCGACGTGTCGACGGCGATCCCGGTCCGGCCACGCAGGATGGTCTTGACCGCGACCTCCCTGTACGGGGAGTCCGGTGCGGCCTGGAGGTCCTCGGCGCGGTGGACCTCGCCCATGTTGCCGCGCCCGACGGAACCCGTGATCCGGAATCGTCCGTCGATCATCTCCAGGCTCACTCGCCACTCCCCGTTTCACCCGATCGCGCGCAAGGCAGGTCAACCCCGGGCCAACCCGCTGGGAGCGTATATCTTCACCTGCCGACGCCGACGACGTCAATCTGTTGACGCCGTCAACGGGTAGTACCCATAGTCATAGTGGAATGCACGAGGTTCGTGCCGTTCTTGTCGGACGCCGGCCGTAGGCTGTCGTCGGGAAGCAGGGGGAGACGATGACTGACGACCGCAAGGCACTCGTTCCGGTGTGGACGCTGGCGACCGCTGACGTCCGAGTGTCAGGGCTGACAGCGGGCGAGTC
Source organism: Streptomyces sp. NPDC056361 (assembly GCF_042262805.1). Taxonomy (NCBI): domain Bacteria; kingdom Bacillati; phylum Actinomycetota; class Actinomycetes; order Kitasatosporales; family Streptomycetaceae; genus Streptomyces; species Streptomyces sp. NPDC056361. The sequence continues at coordinate 26,202 of NZ_JBHJQI010000013.1, read as the reverse complement.
GATGACGGCTGAGCGCCTGGCCGAACTGCGCGGAGTACTGGCCGTCATGGCCGACGAGCCGATCGTCACGCTCGAGGTGCATCCGCTGCCGGACAGGATCGACCGCGGCCGTGGCATCCCGCTCGACGCCGCGAGTCCCCTGGCCCAGCACCTGTCACAGTTCGTCACGCAATCGGCGCGAAGTTCCCTCACGGTGGCCAGGGCGACTGCTTCCGGCGAGAGCTTGTATCGCATGGTGGTCCCGGCGAAGGTCGCCGCCCAGTTCGGGCAGGGCCTCGTTCGCCCGATGGTGCCGAAGGGGGCAGCCGGTGGCATCCACGGTGCGCTCGTGAACTCGACGGGCAGGATCGCCGCCCAAGCGAAGTTCGTGCCAGTCGGAGGAGCGGCAGCAGCGGGCACGGCTGGCGGGGCCGGTGCCACCGTGGGTGTCGCAGCCGCCGGTGGTACGGCACTCACCGTGGCCGCTCCGCTCGTGCTCATGGCCGTGGCGGTGGGGGTGAGCGCGCACGCCGACCGCAAGCGCCAGCAGGCCATCGAACACATTACGGAACTGCTGGAGCAACTTCAGGAGGACAAGCTCGACGACGAGCACAGCGCACTCGACGCCTGCCGCAATGCCATCGACAAAGCCACCGCCATTCTGCTCGACCAGGGCAGGCTCGGCGTCTCGCTGGGACTCGACTCGGCAGTGCATGCCATCGACACGGCGCTGAGCAAAGCCGGCCGCCGCCTTGCCCGCTGGCAGAGCGCACTCGACGGACTGCCCGAGGGCGAGGCTGTCGAACTCGACACGTTGACCAAGTCGTTCCCCGGCGTCGACGACCATGGTGGCACGTTCCGTACCCACCTCGAACTCGCAGCCCTGGCCATCGCGCTGATGCGGCGGGTGATCGTCCTCCAGGCCGTCGAGCACGCCCAGAGCGAGCCCGGCAATCCGTTCGAGCACTTCACCCGCGCACTCAAGCGCGATCAGCAGCGCCTCGACGAAATGGAGTTGGGTATCGGCCGTGTCCTCGTACGCCTGTCGGCGCTGGAGCTGGCACGCCCGAACGGTTTGCGCCCCGTCTTCACGACCGGCGAAGTCGACCGCCTGATGCGCGCGGCATTCCGGATTCACCAGCTGGGCGGCGGGGTCATGGTCGACAGCCGCACGACAGACGTGGCGATCGAGATCGCCCGGGACAAGGACGGCTCGGTGGTCGTGTTCCCCGCGCTGCCCGCGTCGGCGTAGACGCGCTCGCACTCGCTCGGTTGCAACAAAGAGACCGCTGCACGAAGAGACCAACGCCCTGCCACCCTGAGTGAAGGGTGACAGGGCGTTGGTCTCTAGATGTCCCGGAAGATCTCGATCTGGGCGCCGATCGAGTTGAGGCGCTCCGCCAGGTCCTCGTAACCCCGGTTGATGACGTACACGTTCCGGAGGACCGACGTGCCCTCCGCGGCCATCATCGCGAGGAGGACGACCACGGCCGGGCGGAGGGCCGGGGGGCACATCATTTCGGCGGCGCGCCAGCGGGTGGGGCCTTCGACGAGGACGCGGTGGGGGTCGAGGAGTTGGAGGCGGCCGCCGAGGCGGTTGAGGTCGGTGAGGTAGATGGCGCGGTTGTCGTAGACCCAGTCGTGGATGAGGGTCTTGCCCTGGGCCGTGGCGGCGATGGCCGCGAAGAAGGGGACGTTGTCGATGTTGAGGCCCGGGAAGGGCATGGGGTGGATCTTGTCGATCGGCGCCTCCAGTTTGGAGGGGCGGACCGTGAGGTCGACGAGGCGGGTGCGGCCGTTGTCCGCCGCGTACTCCGGCGAGCGGTCGTGGTCGAGGCCCATCTCCTCCAGGACGGCGAGCTCGATCTCCATGAACTCGATGGGGACCCGGCGGATGGTCAGCTCCGACTCCGTCACCACGGCCGCGGCGACCAGGCTCATCGCCTCGACCGGGTCCTCGGAGGGGGAGTAGTCGACGTCGACGTCGATCTGGGGGATGCCGTGGACGGTCAGGGTGGTGGTGCCGATGCCGTCGACCCGGACGCCGAGGGCCTCCAGGAAGAAGCAGAGGTCCTGGACCATGTAGTTGGAGGAGGCGTTGCGGATGACGGTGACGCCGTCGTGTCGGGCGGCCGCGAGCAGCGCGTTCTCGGTGACCGTGTCGCCGCGCTCGGTCAGGACGATCGGGCGGTCGGGGGAGACGGACCGCTCGACCTGCGCGTGGTACAGGTTGTCGGTCGCGGTGACTTCCAGGCCGAAGCGGCGCAGGGCGATCATGTGCGGTTCGATCGTGCGCGTACCGAGGTCGCAGCCGCCGGCGTACGGCAGATTGAAGCGGTCCATGCGGTGCAGCAGCGGGCCGAGGAACATGATGATCGAGCGGGTGCGGATCGCGGCCTCGGCGTCGATGGACTCCATGTCCAGTTCGGCGGGCGGCACGATCTCCAGGTCGACGCCGTCGTTGATCCAGCGGGTGCGGACGCCGATGGAGTTGAGGACCTCCAGGAGTCGGAAGACCTCCTCGATGCGGGCGACGCGGCGCAGGACCGTGCGGCCCTTGTTGAGGAGCGAGGCGCAGAGCAGCGCGACACAGGCGTTCTTGCTCGTCTTGACGTCGATGGCGCCGGAGAGCCGGCGCCGGCCGACGACGCGGAGGTGCATGGGGCCCGCGTAGCCCAGGGACACGATCTCGCTGTCGAGGGCCTCGCCGATCCGGGCGATCATCTCAAGGCTGATGTTCTGGTTGCCGCGCTCGATCCGGTTGACGGCGCTCTGGCTTGTGGCCAGCGCTTCGGCGAGCTGCGTCTGCGTCCAGCCGCGGTGCTGCCGGGCGTCACGGATGAGCTTGCCGATGCGTACGAGGTAGTCGTCTGCCATGGCGTCACGCTATCTCAGATATGAGATGCACCCCGTCATCGGGGTGGGCCGTCAGGGTGAATTGCCGTGAGCGGTGGGGTGGCGCGGTTCGTACAGGGGGAGTTCGGTGCCGCTCGGCAGCCGGATGGCGGCGAGCAGTCCCCAGCCCTCGTCGCTGACGGCCCGTGAGATCTCCACGCCCTTTTCATCCAGGGCCGTCAGGGTTTGGGTCAAGTTGTCACACATGAGGTACATCTCGTGCCTCGGCTCGCCCGTCGTCGGGTGCGCCGCGACCTCGGCCGGCGGCAGCTTGAAGATGAGCCAGCCGCCTCCCGCGTCCACGTGCTCGAAGCCGAGTACGTCCCTGAGGAACGCGCGGTCCGCCTCGGCGTCCCGGCTGTAGAGGATCACGTGTGCGCCACTGAACATGCTCCGATCGTCGGCCGCCCGGTCCGGTCCGGCAATCGGGCCGCGGCCGTACGGGGTGGCCCGGATGCCGGACCCCGGCAGCGCGGGGCGGCGGCCCGGCCATCGGACCGCGGCCGTCCGGGGAGGCCCGGCGGGAAGTCCGGACCGGATCCGGGGCATGCCAGGCATGACCGCGCGGCGGTGATGTACTAGAGTTATCTCGACATCGAGATATCTGCCGAGGCGCACCGCTGCCACGACCCCGGTAAGGGTTACCTAACTTAGCCTTACCTTAGCGGATCGACGACGTGTACGTGGCGGCAGGATGTGGTGGAACGCGCACACATATGAAGGAGACTGTCGTGTCGGCGAACAGCTTCGACGCCCGCAGCACGCTGCGCGTGGGCGACGAGTCGTACGAGATCTTCAAGCTGGACAAGGTCGAGGGCTCCGCGCGCCTCCCTTACAGCCTGAAGGTCCTCCTGGAGAACCTGCTCCGCACCGAGGACGGCGCGAACATCACCGCCGATCACATCCGGGCCCTCGGCAACTGGGACTCCCAGGCCCAGCCGAGCCAGGAGATCCAGTTCACGCCGGCGCGCGTGATCATGCAGGACTTCACCGGTGTCCCCTGTGTCGTCGACCTCGCCACCATGCGCGAGGCCGTGGCGGCGCTCGGCGGCGACCCGGCGAAGATCAACCCGCTCTCCCCGGCCGAGATGGTCATCGACCACTCCGTCATCGCCGACAAGTTCGGCACCAACGACGCCTTCGCGCAGAACGTCGAGCTGGAGTACGGCCGCAACAAGGAGCGCTACCAGTTCCTGCGCTGGGGCCAGACCGCGTTCGACGACTTCAAGGTCGTCCCGCCGGGCACCGGCATCGTCCACCAGGTGAACATCGAGCACCTGGCCCGTACGGTCATGGTCCGCAACGGCCAGGCGTACCCCGACACCCTCGTCGGCACCGACTCGCACACCACCATGGTCAACGGCCTGGGCGTGCTGGGCTGGGGCGTCGGCGGCATCGAGGCCGAGGCCGCGATGCTCGGCCAGCCGGTCTCCATGCTCATCCCGCGCGTCGTCGGCTTCAAGCTGACCGGCGAGCTCCCGGCCGGCACCACCGCCACCGACCTGGTCCTCACGATCACCGAGATGCTGCGCAAGCACGGCGTCGTCGGCAAGTTCGTCGAGTTCTACGGCGAGGGCGTCGCCGCCACCTCGCTGGCCAACCGCGCCACCATCGGCAACATGTCGCCGGAGTTCGGTTCCACCGCCGCGGTCTTCCCGATCGACGGCGAGACCCTGAACTACCTCAAGCTCACCGGCCGCTCCGCGCAGCAGGTCGCGCTCGTCGAGGCGTACGCCAAGGAGCAGGGCCTCTGGCTCGACCCGGCCGCCGAGCCCGACTTCTCCGAGAAGCTGGAGCTCGACCTCTCCACGGTCGTCCCGTCCATCGCCGGCCCGAAGCGCCCGCAGGACCGCATCGTCCTCGCGAACGCCGCCGCGCAGTTCGCCCAGGACGTCCGCAACTACGTCGACGACACGGACGAGGCGGGCAAGGAGTCCTTCCCGGCCTCCGACGCCCCGGCGAACCACCCGAACGGCGCCCCGTCGAAGCCGGTCACCGTCACGGCCCCCGACGGCTCGACCTACGAGATCGACCACGGCGCCGTCACCGTCGCCGCGATCACCTCCTGCACCAACACGTCGAACCCGTACGTGATGGTCGCAGCCGCGCTCGTCGCGAAGAAGGCCACCGAGAAGGGCCTGACCCGCAAGCCGTGGGTCAAGACCACCCTCGCCCCGGGCTCGAAGGTCGTCACCGACTACTTCGACAAGGCGGGCCTCACCCCGTACCTCGACAAGGTCGGCTTCAACCTCGTCGGCTACGGCTGCACCACCTGCATCGGCAACTCCGGCCCGCTGCCGGAGGAGGTCTCCAAGGCCGTCAACGAGCACGACCTGGCCGTGACCTCGGTGCTCTCGGGCAACCGCAACTTCGAGGGTCGCATCAACCCCGACGTCAAGATGAACTACCTGGCCTCCCCGCCGCTGGTCGTCGCGTACGCCATCGCGGGCTCCATGAAGGTGGACATCACCAAGGACGCCCTCGGCGTCGACCAGGACGGCAAGCCCGTCTACCTGGCCGACATCTGGCCGACGGAGGCCGAGGTCAACGACGTCGTCGCCAACGCCATCGGCGAGGACATGTTCAACAAGTCCTACCAGGACGTCTTCGCGGGCGACGCCCAGTGGCAGGCGCTGGAGATCCCGACCGGCAACACCTTCGAGTGGGACACCGAGTCCACCTACGTGCGGAAGCCCCCGTACTTCGAGGGCATGACGATGGAGACCACCCCGGTCACCGACATCGTCGGCGCCCGCGTCCTGGCCAAGCTGGGCGACTCGGTCACCACCGACCACATCTCCCCGGCCGGTGCCATCAAGGCCGACACCCCGGCCGGCAAGTACCTCACCGAGCACGGTGTGGAGCGTCGTGACTTCAACTCCTACGGCTCGCGCCGAGGCAACCACGAGGTCATGATCCGCGGCACGTTCGCCAACATCCGCCTGCGCAACCAGATCGCGCCGGGCACCGAGGGCGGCTTCACCCGCGACTTCACCCAGGCCGACGCGCCGGTGTCGTTCATCTACGACGCCTCGCAGAACTACCAGGCCGCCGGCACCCCGCTGGTCATCCTGGGCGGCAAGGAGTACGGCTCCGGTTCGTCCCGCGACTGGGCCGCCAAGGGCACCGCGCTCCTCGGCGTCAAGGCCGTCATCACCGAGTCGTACGAGCGCATCCACCGCTCGAACCTCATCGGCATGGGCGTCCTGCCGCTCCAGTTCCCGGCCGGCCAGTCGGCCGACTCGCTCGGCCTGACCGGTGAGGAGACCTTCTCCATCGCCGGCGTCACCGAGCTGAACGAGGGCACCACCCCCAGCACGGTCAAGGTCACCACCGACACCGGTGTCGAGTTCGACGCGGTCGTCCGCATCGACACCCCCGGCGAGGCGGACTACTACCGCAACGGCGGCATCATGCAGTACGTGCTCCGCAACCTCATTCGTGGATAAGCACCGTCGCGGCTGACCCCACGGCCTCAGGCAGCACGAAGCGGGCCCCGCTCCTCGGAAGAGGAGCGGGGCCCGTTCGGCTTTCCGCTGACCGCGCCGCTAGGGCGCGTGGCGTCAGGAGAAGAGCAGGCGGTACGTGTTGAAGCCGGTGCCGATCTTCGTACGCGGCTTGAACGCCGGGTAGGAGACGCCCGAGCCCGGGTACAGGTACAGCGCGCCCTGCGAGTCACGGGCGACCACGTCGGGGATGCCGTCGAAGTTGACGTCACCGGGGGAGACGAAGGTGTTCAGGCCGTTCCAGCCGTTGCCGGCCTTGACGCGGGGGCCGAGCGGCTTGCGGTAGTCGCCCGTGCCCGGGTACAGCCAGAGGTAGCCGGAGGAGTCGCGGGCGATGACGTCGTCCTTGCCGTCGCCGTTCATGTCGCCCTTGCCGGTGATCTGGTTGAAGATGTTCCAACCGGTACCGATCTGCACACGCGGGGCGAGCTTGCCGTTGCCGTACCCGAGGTACAGGAACAGCTTGCCCGAGCTGTCGCGCGCCAGCAGGTCCGGAGCAGCGGCGCCACCCAGGTTGCCGGTCGAGACGACCTTGTTGAAGACGCCCCAGCCGGAGCCGAGGGAGACGCCGTCCTGGCCCCACGCGGTGTAGGACAGACGGCCGCCGGTGACGTCCCAGGCGCCGTCGGTCTCGCCGTCGCCGTTCTGGTCGGCCATGGTGAGCTGGTTGGTGTACTGCCAGCCGCTGCCGACGTACTGTCGGCCGCTGAAACCACCGGTGCCGTTCGGCAGGTACGCGTACATGAAGCCGTTGCCGTCCACACCGCGCAGCTCGCCGTCGGCGACGGTGGAGGCGGAGGAAGCGGCGAGGGTGCCCGCCTTCGGCGCCGCCTTCTGGACGGCCGAGGCCGAACGGGCGGGCTGGGGGGCGTCGGCCGCGACGGCGGCCGTGGTGGTGCCGACGAGGGCCGCGGTTATCGCCGCGACCGTGACACGGGACAGGACGCCCGTGCGGTTCAGGCCAGAAGACTTGGCCACGTAGTACTCCAGTTCCGAGTGGAATAAGGCAGGTCCGGCGCGCGTGTGCCCGAAGGGCGTAGGCGGCGGAACCTCTATGATCCAGGATCCTTCTCACGAGATCTTCACCGGGCAACCGGTTTGTGACACGACTGTTTCGATCCAAGACCCTATGTCCGGATTGTCGGTTAGTGTCCCACCGCTATCCGGGCCGGCCTCACCGGTGACGGCGCGAGGAGGCTTCAGTACGGGCAACTCCGGCGCGGTGTCAAGGGTGTTGGTTGACGAATGGTTGGACGAAACGCCGCAGATCCGGGGTGCTTATCCCGCAGGTCTCAACTCGGGAAAGATGGCCGTGAAAACCTGCTTTCGATCTTGCTCCGGTGAAGGGAAGTGGACTATACCTGTCGGCGTCCCGCCAGTCGTTTCCATCGGACGACGGCCCGACGCCTGCACGACCCGGCTGCAAATGACCGCGGTGGCGGGGCCCTTCGCCTGTGGCGAGCGAGTAGTACGGGCGACCGGTACACCGCCTGAGTCCTGAATGAAGGCGAGGACTTGAGCATGGGATCCACCCCCGCACAGACCAATGAGGGCGGCCTCGGCCGTCGCGATCTGATCAAGCGTTCCGCCGCTATCGGTCTGATCTCGGTGCCGACGATGAGCTTCCTGTCCGCCTGTGCGAGCAGTGACAGCGGTGGCAACGGGAAGGTCGAGAAGGGCACGAAGTCCGAAAAGAACCCGCTCGGGGTGAACGAGGGGGCCCCGCTCGATTTCGTCCTCTTCGACGGTGGATTCGGACAGGAGTACGCCAAGGACGCGGTCAAGATCTACGAGACCAATTTCCCCAAGGCGAAGGTCAAGTTCACCCCCACCCAGAAGATCACCACCACGCTCCAGCCCCGCTTCAACGGCGGCAACCCGCCGGACCTCATCGACAACTCCGGCGCCGAGCAGATGGACATGGGTGTCCTGGTCGGCCAGAAGCAGCTCGCGGACCTCACCCCGCTGCTCGACGCGCCCTCCATCGACGACCCGAGCAAGACGGTCCGCGACACCCTGCGCCCGGGCATCGTCGAGATGGGCCAGTTCGACGGCGAGCCGTGCTGGATCCTGAACTACGCCTACACGGTCTACGGCGTCTGGTACTCGCAGAAGCTCCTCGACTCGCTCGACGCGAAGTACCCCGAGACCTGGGACGAGATGCTGGCCGTCTGCGAGAAGGCCAAGAAGAAGGGCATCGCGGGCTGGACGTACGCCGGCAAGCACCCGTACTACGTCCCCTTCTCGCTGTACCCGATGATCGCCAAGGTCGGCGGCCGCGAGGTCCTGGACGCCATCGACAACCTGGAGCCGAAGGCCTGGGAGCACCCCGCGGTCAAGGCGTGTTTCGAGGCGTACTACGAGCTCGTGAAGAAGGGGTACATCCTCAAGGGCACCCCCGGCCTGGACCACATCCAGTCGCAGACCGCCTGGACCGAGGGCAAGGCGCTGTTCATCCCCAACGGCTCCTGGGTCGAGAACGAGGCCGCGAAGACCATGCCGGCCGACTTCGGCCTGGCCGTCTCGGCCCCGACCGGCATCGACTCCTCGGACAAGATGCCGTTCGGCACCATCTGGGCCGCCGGCGGCGAGCCCTTCGTCGTCCCGGCCAAGGCGGCGAACGCCGAGGGCGGCATGGAGCAGCTGCGCATCATGCTCAGCGAGGCCTCGTCCAAGAACTTCACCCAGTCGGTGAAGTCCCTGACCGCCCTCAACGGCGGCACCGACGGCATCGAGCTCTCCCCGGGTCTGAAGTCCGGCGTCGCCGCCCTGGAGAAGGCCGGCCAGAACGTCGTCAACCCGCGCCTCCAGGACTGGTACGTCGCCCTCCAGAAGGAGAAGATCGGTGTCGCCGGCATCGGCGAGATGATGGCCGGCCGCGCGACGCCGGCCGAGACGATCAAGAAGATCCAGAAGTACGCCGACGAGGCGGCCCAGGACTCGTCGATCAAGCACTACAAGCACCAGTGAGCAGTGCCGGGGCCCCTTCCCGCCGACCGGGAGCGGGCCCCGGCCCCCTCGCGCGCAGCACCAGCGGCGCGCCTCCGCGGGAAGATCGGGGTCGGTAGGAATGCAACACGGCAAGTACCGTTTCATCGTGGGGTTCCTGGCGGCCCCCCTCGCGCTCTACGTGCTCTTCGTCATCTGGCCGTTCATCCAGTCCATCTACTACTCCTTCACGGACTGGACCGGACTGAGTCCCGAATTCGGGATGGTCGGATTCGACAACTACAGCAGAATGCTGGACGACGAGATCTTCTGGAAATCGCTCCAGCACAGTCTGACCTTCGCGGTGGTGCTGCCGCTGGTGACCGTCGGTCTCGCGCTGTTCTTCGCCTTCATGCTCAATGTCGGCGGTCGGCGCCGCAGGGGGGCGGCCATCGCGGGCGTGCGTGGTTCGTCCTTCTACAAAATCGTGTACTTCTTCCCGCAGGTGCTGTCGATCGCGATCGTGGCGCTGCTCTTCCAGTTCGCGTACAACCCGAATAGCGGAGCGATCAATTCCGTACTGAAGGGGGTCGGACTCGGAAGCGTCCAGCCGGACTGGCTCGGCGATCCGGATCTCGCCCTCATCTGCGTCATGGTGGTTCTCGTCTGGTCCACCGTCGGATTCTTCGTCGTCCTCTTCTCGGCCGGCATGGCGTCCATTCCGAGGGATTTCTACGAGGCCGCGCTGCTCGACGGGGCGAACCGCTTCACCACGTTCTTCAAGATCACCCTGCCGCTGCTCTGGGACACCGTGCAGTCCGGCTGGATCTACATGGGCATCCTCGCGCTGGGCGCGGAGTCCTTCGCCGTCGTCCAGATCATGACCGTCGGCCCCAACGGCGGCGGGCCCGACTACTCCACCATCGTCATGCCGCTGTACGTGTACCAGAAGGCATTCCGGGACGGTCAGGCCGCCTACGCAACGACCATCGGTGTCGCGCTCCTCCTCGTCACGCTCGCCTTCGCGGCCGTCGTGATGAAGCTGGGCCGGCGCGAGCGGCTGGAGTTCTGATGAAGACGACCGACACTGCCTCCGCCGGCGTCGAGGACCCGTCCGGCTCCCCGGCCGGCCCGGGCCTGACGCTCGGCAAGACCTCGGCCCCGGCCTCCGCCGAGCGCTCCGGGGGAGCCAAGGCTTCGAAGGGCGACGGCGCGACCCTCAACGTCTTCTCGCACGGGATGCTGATCGTCTGGGCGATCATGGTCGTCATGCCGCTGCTGTGGGCGGTCATGACCTCCTTCAAGACCGACCGGGCGATCTTCACCTCGCCGTGGTCGCTCCCGGACAAGCTGCACTTCGAGAACTGGTCGCGCGCCTGGACCGAGGCGCACATGGGCGACTACTTCCTGAACACCGTCCTGGTGGTCGCCGGATCGCTGGTCGGCACGCTCCTGCTCGGCTCGATGGCGGCCTACGTGCTGGCCCGCTTCGACTTCCCGGGCAACCGCTTCATCTACTTCCTCTTCATCGGCGGGATGAGCTTCCCGATCATCCTCGCCCTGGTGCCGCTGTTCTACGTGATGCAGAACATGGCCCTGCTGAACACGCTGCACGGCCTGATCCTCGTCTACATCGCGTACTCGCTGCCGTTCACCGTCTTCTTCCTCACCGCCTTCTTCCGCACGCTGCCGACCTCGGTCGCGGAAGCGGCCTTCGTGGACGGCGCCTCGCACACCCGGACCTTCTTCCAGGTGATGCTGCCGATGGCCAAGCCCGGCCTCATCAGCGTCGGCATCTTCAACTTCCTCGGCCAGTGGAACCAGTACCTGCTGCCGACCGTGCTCAACACCGAGCCGGAGAAGAAGGTGCTCTCCCAGGGCCTCGTCCAGCTGGCCGTCAGCCAGGGCTACAAGGGCGACTGGTCAGGGCTCTTCGCCGGCCTGGTGATGGCGATGCTCCCCGTCCTCGCGGCCTACATCGTCTTCCAGCGGCAGGTGGTGGCCGGTCTGACGGCCGGCGCCGTGAAGTAAGTCGTGAAGTAACCCGTATCGCGGTCCCCAGGGCCCCCGGCGCACCCCGCGCCGGGGGCCCTTCGCGTCGTGTGACCCGTACCGTCGGCAACTCAAGGTCTTGACGGGGAGCAAGCCGAAAGCGTCCCCTTAGAGTTCACATGTTGGAGAAAACGGTGGGAGTGAGTGAGTCGATGGAGACTCCGGGGTCGCAGACGTCTCTGCACAGGGCCAATCTCGAACGGGTCGTCCGGGCGGTGCGCATGGCCGGCTCGCTCACCCAGGCGGAGATCGCCAGGGCGACGGGCCTCTCGGCCGCCACGGTCTCCAACATCGTGCGGGAGCTGAAGGACGGCGGGACCGTCGAGGTCACGCCCACCTCCGCGGGGGGCCGCCGGGCCCGCAGCGTCTCGCTCTCCGGTGACGCCGGCATCGTCATCGGCGTCGACTTCGGCCACACCCACCTCCGGGTCGCGGTGGGCAACCTCGCCCACCAGGTCCTCGCCGAGGAGTCCGAGCCGCTCGACGTCGACGCCTCCGCCGCCGAGGGCTTCGACCGGGCGGAACAGCTGGTCAACCGGCTGATCCAGGCCACCGGCATCGGCCGGGACAAGGTCATCGGCGTGGGTCTCGGCGTGCCGGGCCCCATCGACGTGTCCTCCGGGACCCTCGGCTCGACGTCGATCCTGCCGGGGTGGAGCGGCATCAATCCGGCCGAGGAGCTGTCCGGCCGGCTCGGCGTGCCCGTGCACGTCGACAACGACGCCAACCTCGGCGCGCTGGGCGAGCTGGTCTGGGGGAGCGGCCGGGGCGTCAAGGACCTGGCGTACATCAAGGTGGCCAGCGGCGTCGGCGCCGGCCTGGTGATCGACGGCCGGGTCTACCGGGGTCCGGGCGGCACCGCGGGCGAGATCGGGCACATCACGCTGGACGAGTCGGGGCCGGTCTGCCGCTGCGGCAACCGGGGCTGCCTGGAGACCTTCACGGCCGCCCGCTACGTCCTGCCGCTGCTCCAGCCGAGCCACGGCCCCGATCTGACCATGGAGCGGGTGGTCCAGCTGGCCCGGGAGGGCGACCCCGGCTGCCGCCGCGTGATCGCCGACGTCGGCCGGCACATCGGCAGCGGCATCGCCAACCTCTGCAATCTCCTGAACCCGAGCCGCGTGGTGCTCGGCGGCGACCTCGCGGAGGCCGGTGAGCTGGTCCTGGCGCCCATCAGGGACTCCGTCTCGCGGTACGCGATCCCCAGTGCCGCCCGTCAGCTCTCGCTGGCCCAGGGGGCCTTGGGCGGCCGCGCCGAAGTGCTCGGCGCGCTGGCCCTCGTCCTGAGCGAGATGGGTGATTCGTCCCTGTTGGAGAGTGCGCTGCCCACGGCCGCTCCGGTCTCCCGGCTTGCCTTCACTTAGATAACGAACACCACCGTTGTCATCTCGTTAAGAATTTACTTCTTGACGACAACGTTGCGGCCGAGTTGACTTCGGGACACCTCGGCCGCAACGTCGCGGCCTCGTCAGGGAGGCAACCTCACATGAACGCAGTGACGCGTCGTGCCGTCATAGCAACGGCCGCGGTCTCGATGGCTCTCACGCTCGGCGCCTGTGGCAAGGCCGGCGGCGACGACAGCGGGGACAAGGGCAGCTCGACCAAGATCGGTCTGCTCCTCCCCGAGAACAAGACCTCGCGCTACGAGGCGCTGGACAAGCCGCAGTTCGAGAAGGCCGTCAAGGCCGCCTGCGGCGACTGCGAGATCGTGTACAACAACGCGGTCTCCGACGTCGTGAAGCAGAAGCAGCAGTTCGACCAGCTGATCGCCGACGGCGTCAAGGTCATCGCCCTCGACCCGGTGGACGCCGAGAAGGCCGCGGGCTGGGTCAAGGACGCGAAGGCCAAGGGCGTCAAGGTCGTCGCGTACGACCGTGCCGTCGCGGGCGCCGACGCCTACGTCAGCCACGACAACAACAAGGTCGGCGAGCTCCAGGGCCAGGCCCTGCTGACCGCCCTCGGCGCCAAGGCGGCCTCCGCCAACGTCGTGATGATCAACGGCGACGAGAAGGACCCGAACGCCGGTCTCTTCAAGAAGGGCGCCCACACCGCGCTCGACGGCAAGGTCGGCAAGATCGCCTACGAGGCCTCCGGCGAGTGGGACCCGAAGATCGCCGGCGAGAAGATGGCCGCCGCCATCTCCTCGGTCGGCAAGGACAAGATCGGCGCGGTCTACTCCGCCAACGACGGCATGGCCGGCGGCATCATCACCTCCCTCGAGAACGCCGGCATCAAGGGCATCCCGGTGGGTGGCCAGGACGCCGAGGTCGCGGGCATCCAGCGCATCATCGCCGGTACGCAGACCTTCACCATCTACAAGTCGCCGCTCCAGCTGGCCCCCGAGGCCGCCAAGTTCGCGGTGAACCTGCTCCAGGGCAAGGACCTCGGTGCCCAGGGCGCCACCGACGGCGTGCCGTCGACGCTCTTCGCCCCGGTCGTGGTCGACAAGACCAACATCCAGTCCACGGTGGTCCAGGACGGCATCTACAAGGCCGCCGACCTCTGCACGGCGGACCTCGCCGCCAAGTGCACCGAGCTGGGCATCAAGTAGTCCCTGCCCCACCCCGCCGGGCCCCCGAAGGTCCGGCCCCCGGATCCCGCCGACGGGCGCGCGGAGAGCGCTCTCGGGAGCGAGTCGCCACCGGCCGCGTGCACAGGGTGAACACCCCGTGATCACCCGGCGTACGGCCGGCCGGCGCCGCTCGGCGAACGGATCCGTCCCCCAAGCCCGTCCGGTCCCCGGCCGACCCAGACCCCGCTGTCGGTCCGGGGGCCGGACGAGCCCAGCCCCCCTCGAAACTTCGGCGCTGCACCGGCGGCGCGACATGCCGCCGCCCGCGGGCGGCGAAGGAGTTGGTTCACGTGTCCCAGACGCCCGTGCTGGCGTTGCGCGGGATCTTCAAGCGGTTCGGAGCGGTTCAGGTCCTCTCCGGTGTCGATCTCGAAGTCCACGCAGGAGAGGTCGTCGCGCTCGTCGGCGACAACGGAGCGGGAAAGTCCACGCTGGTCAAGACCATCGCGGGCGTGCACCCCATCGACGAGGGCGTCATCGAGTGGGAGGGCGAGCAGGTCGAGATCCAGCGGCCGCACGACTCCCAGAACCTCGGTGTCGCGACCGTCTACCAGGACCTCGCGCTCTGCGACAACCTCGACGTCGTCGCCAACCTGTTCCTCGGCCGCGAGATCAAGAAGGGCGGCGTCCTCGACGAGGTCGCCATGGAGAAGCGGGCCAAGGACCTCCTCTCCACGCTCTCCATCCGCATCCCCAGCGTCCGCATCCCCGTCGCCGCCCTCTCCGGCGGCCAGCGGCAGGTCGTCGCCATCGCCCGCGCCCTGGTCGGCAACCCCAAGATCGTGATCCTGGACGAGCCGACCGCCGCCCTCGGCGTCGAGCAGACCGCCCAGGTCCTCGACCTGGTCGAGCGGCTGCGCGAGCAGGGCCTCGGCGTCATCCTCATCAGCCACAACATGGCCGACGTCAAGGCCGTCGCCGACACCGTCGCGGTGCTCCGCCTGGGCCGCAACAACGGCACCTTCCCGGTCGCCACCACCACGCACGAAGAGATCATCGCCGCGATCACCGGTGCCACGGACAACGCCGTGACCCGCCGTCAGGCCCGCAACGCGGAGGCAGCGAAGTGAGCAACCCCCCTTCCACCGCGAGCGACCAGGCCGCCGTGCCCGACCCCCGCACCGGCGACGAGGCCCCGGCCGCCGCCGCGATCCCCGCCGTCGACCCCCGCCTCCTCGTCCGCGAGCAGGGCTTCAAGGGATACGTCGACGAGTTCAAGCGCAAGATCCGCTCCGGCGAGATCGGCTCGCTGCCGGTCGTCATCGGCCTGATCGTCATCGGCGTCGTCTTCCAGGCGCTCACCGGCAACTTCATCACCTCGTACAACCTCGACCAGATCACGCTGTACGCGGTCGGCCCCGGCATCATGGCCGTCGGCATCGTCTTCGTCCTGCTGCTCGGCGAGATCGACCTCGCCGTCGGCTCCGTGGCGGGTCTGGCCGGCTCGGTCTGGGGCGTCCTCGGCACGGACATGCCGGACGGCCTCGCGATCCTCCTCGGCATCCTCTCCGGCACCCTCCTCGGCGCCTTCCACGGCCTGGTCTTCGCCAAGATCGGCGTGCCCGCCTTCGTGGTCACCCTCGCCGGCTTCCTCGGCTGGGCCGGTCTGCAGACCTGGGTGATGGGCGACAAGTCCACCATCCCGACGCCGATCGGCAGCTTCGTCGGCGACCTCACCAAGTACTACTTCGCCGACGTCGCCGCCGCCTACGGCCTCGCCGTGGTCGTCGTCGCCGCCTTCTACCTGGCCCAGCTGCGCGACTCCCGCCGCCGCAAGGCCGCCGAGCTGCCGCACCGCCCGCAGAGCGAGATCGTCCTGCGCACCGCCGTCCTCGCGGTCCTGGTCCTCGTCGCCGCCTACGGCTTCAACCAGGAGCAGGGCCTCCCGCTCTCCCTGGTGATCTTCCTGCTGATCCTGCTCGTCACCGACTTCGTGCTCCGCCGCACCACCTACGGCCGCCAGGTCTTCGCGGTCGGCGGCGGCATCGAGGCCGCGCGCCGCGCCGGCATCAACGTGTCGTGGATCCGCATCTCGGTGTTCATGATCTCCGGCACCATGGGCGCCATCGGCGGTCTGTTCCTCGCCTCCGCGACCGGCGGCGCCGACCGCTCCCTCGGCGGCGGCAACCAGCTCATGATGTGCATCGCCGCCGCCGTCATCGGCGGTACGTCCCTGTTCGGCGGACGCGGCAAGGTCTGGTCGGCGCTCCTGGGCATCCTGGTCATCCAGTCGATCGTCCAGGGCCTCAACCAGATGAACCTGTCCTCGAACGCGATCCAGTACATGATCACCGGCGCGGTCCTGCTCATCGCCGTCATCATCGACTCGGTCTCCCGCAAGACGCAGAAGACGGCGGGACGCGCCTAGGGACCCCGTCCCGCGCGCGTAACGCTCGCCACACCGCCCGGCGCCGCGAAACCGGCGCCGGGCACTGCTGCGTCCGGAGCAGTGCCCGGACGCGCACGGAGCCGTACAGATCAGCGGGATGTCGGCCGTGAGGGTGACGCCTGACCCCCCGGCCCGATGCCCACGATCCAAGACGGAACATTAGACTCGACAAATCGGCAAGCTCGACCAGCTCAAACGCAAGGAGGCACGGGTGGCTCTGCTGACCCGTATCAGGGGACCGCGAGATCTGGACCGGCTCTCCCCGGAACAGCTGGACCAGCTGGCCGACGAGATCAGGACGTTCCTCGTGGACGCCGTCTCCAAGACCGGCGGGCACCTCGGCCCCAACCTCGGCGTGGTCGAGCTGACCATCGCCCTGCACCGGGTGTTCGACTCCCCGAAGGACCGGGTCCTCTGGGACACCGGCCACCAGAGCTACGTCCACAAGCTCCTCACCGGACGCCAGGACTTCTCGAAGCTCAAGATGAAGGGCGGCCTCTCCGGCTACCCGTCGCAGGCAGAGTCCGACCACGACGTGATCGAGAACTCGCACGCCTCGACCGTCCTCGGCTGGGCCGACGGCCTCGCCAAGGCGAACGAGGTCCTGAAGAAGGACGACCACGTCGTCGCCGTCATCGGCGACGGCGCGCTCACCGGCGGCATGGCCTGGGAGGCGCTGAACAACATCGCCGCCGCCAAGGACCGCCCGCTCGTCATCGTCGTCAACGACAACGAGCGCTCCTACGCGCCCACCATCGGGGGCCTCGCCAACCACCTGGCCACCCTGCGCACCACCGACGGCTACGAGCGCTTCCTCGCCCGCGGCAAGGACATCCTGGAGCGCACCCCGGTCGTCGGGAAGCCGCTCTACGAGACCCTGCACGGCGCCAAGAAGGGCCTCAAGGACTTCATCGCCCCGCAGGGCATGTTCGAAGACCTCGGCCTCAAGTACGTCGGCCCCATCGACGGCCACGACATCGAGGCCCTGGAGTCCGCCCTCACGCGCGCCAAGCGCTTCGGCGGCCCGGTCATCGTCCACTGCCTCACCGAGAAGGGCCGCGGCTACCAGCCCGCCCTCCAGGACGAGGCCGACCGCTTCCACGCCGTCGGCAAGATCCACCCCGACACCGGCCTGCCCATCGCCTCCTCCGGCGCCGACTGGACCTCGGTCTTCGGCGAGGAGATGGTGCAGCTCGGCAAGGAGCGCGCGGACATCGTCGCCATCACCGCGGCCATGCTCCAGCCCGTCGGCCTCGACAAGTTCGCCAAGGCCTTCCCCGAGCGGGTCTTCGACGTCGGCATCGCCGAGCAGCACGCGGCCGTCTCCGCGGCGGGCCTGGCCACCGGCGGCCTCCACCCGGTCTTCGCGGTCTACGCGACCTTCCTCAACCGCGCGTTCGACCAGGTCCTGATGGACGTGGCCCTGCACAAGTGCGGCGTCACCTTCGTCCTGGACCGGGCCGGCGTCACCGGCACCGACGGCGCCTCCCACAACGGCATGTGGGACATGTCGATCCTCCAGGTCGTGCCCGGCCTGCGGCTCGCCGCGCCGCGCGACGCCGACCAGGTCCGCGCCCAGCTGCGCGAGGCCGTCGAGGTCACCGACGCCCCCACCGTGGTCCGCTTCTCCAAGGGCGCGGTCGGCCCGGCGGTCCCCGCCCTGCGCCGCGTCGGCGGCATGGACGTGCTCCGCGAGCCCGGCAGCGACAGGCCGGACGTCCTCCTGGTCTCCGTGGGCGCCCTGGCCCCCATGTGCCTGGAGATCGCCGACCTCCTCGACCGGCACGGCATCTCCACCACGGTGGTCGACCCCCGCTGGGTCAAGCCCGTCGACGAGGCCCTCGCCCCGCTCGCCGAGCAGCACCGCGTGGTCGTCACCGTCGAGGACAACAGCCGCGTCGGCGGCGTCGGCTCGGCCGTCGCCCAGGCGTTGCGCGACGCCGGCGTCGACGTACCGCTGCGTGACTTCGGCATCCCGCCGCGCTTCCTCGACCACGCCTCCCGCGGCGAGGTCATGGCCGAGATCGGGCTGACCGCCCCGGACATCGCCCGCCAGGTCACCGGTCTGGTCTCCCGGCTCGACGGACGGTTCGAGAGCAGCGCGCAGGCCGTGGAGCCCGCCCGCGACTGACGTCCGCCGTCACCCCGCGTCACCCTTGGGCCGGTCGGATCACTCTTCGGAGTGCCGACCGGCCCTTTCGCGTGCATTCTGACCACAGGGCGGGCAGCCCCATGGCAGGAGGTACGACGGTGAGTACGGACCAGCAGCCACGCGCGAACAGCGGCGTGTTCCGGACCAAGTCGGTCGAGCAGTCCATCCGCGACACGGAGGAGCCGGAGCACGCGCTCCGGAAATCCCTGTCCGCCTGGGACCTGACCGTCTTCGGCGTCGGCGTCATCATCGGCACCGGCATCTTCGTGCTCACGGGCAAGGTCGCCAAGGAGAACGCGGGCCCGGCCACCGCGCTCGCCTTCGTCGCGGCCGGCATCGTGTGCGCCCTCGCCGCCCTCTGCTACGCCGAGTTCGCCTCGACGGTGCCGGTGGCGGGATCCGCGTACACCTTCGCGTACGCCTCCATCGGCGAGCTGCCGGCCTGGATCATCGGCTGGGACCTCGTCCTGGAGTTCGCCCTGGGCACGGCGGTGGTCGCCGTCGGCTGGTCCGGCTACGTGCGCTCGCTGATGGACAACATCGGCTGGCACCTACCCGCCGCGCTGGAAGGCCCCGACGCGAGCGGCGGCACCTTCGACATCCTGGCGTTCCTGCTCGTCCTCGTGCTGACCGTGGTCCTCGTCCTGGGCATGAAGCTGTCCGCCCGGATCACCGCGGTCGTCGTGGCGATCAAGGTCACCGTCGTCATGATCGTGATCGTCGCCGGCCTGTTCTTCATCGTCGGCGACAACTACAAGCCGTTCATCCCGCCGGCCGTGACCCCGGAGGGCGGCGGCGACAACTGGAACTCGCCGCTCGTCCAGCTGATCTTCGGCTACGAGCCGACGAACTTCGGCGTCATGGGCATCTTCACCGCCGCCTCGGTCGTCTTCTTCGCCTTCATCGGCTTCGACGTCGTCGCCACGGCCGCCGAGGAGACCAAGCTGCCGCAGCGGGACATGCCCCGGGGCATCCTCGGCTCGCTCCTCATCTGCACCGTGCTCTACGTGGCCGTGGCCCTCGTCGTCACCGGCATGCAGCACTACACCGAGCTCTCGGTGAGCGCCCCGCTCGCCGACGCCTTCAAGGCGGCCGGGCATCCCTTCTACGCGGGCGTGATCAGCTTCGGCGCCGCCGTCGGCCTCACCACGGTCTGTCTGATCCTGCTCCTCGGCCAGACCCGCGTCTTCTTCGCGATGAGCCGCGACGGACTGCTGCCCCGCTTCTTCTCCGTCACGCACCCGCGCTTCAGGACGCCGTACCGGCCGACGATCCTGCTCGGCGGGATCATCGCGATCGTCGCCGGCTTCACCAGCATCAACGAGCTCGCGACCCTGGTGAACATCGGCACGCTCTTCGCCTTCGTCGTGGTCGCCGTCGGCGTCATGGTGCTCCGCCGCACCCGCCCCGACCTCCCGCGCGCCTTCCGCACCCCGTGGGTGCCGGTGCTGCCGATCATCTCCATCGCGGCCTCGTTCTGGCTGATGCTCAACCTGCCGGGCGAGACCTGGTTCCGGTTCGCCGTGTGGATGCTGATCGGCTTCGTCGTGTACTTCCTGTACGGGCGCAGTCACAGCCGGCTCGGACGCATGGGCAAGGACGCGATGTACTGAGCGGAAGACACCGAAGGCGCGGAAGGGGGCGTTCGGGAGGGCGACTACAGTCGGCTCGTACCCCCGAACTCCTTCCGACGACCGGAGTGCTGGATCCCCTCATGGCGAATCGATCCCAGGTCCCCGCAGCCCGTTCCCACGGCGCCTCCACCGCCCCCCTGCTCCAGGGCTCCTGGCTGACCAGGGGGGAGGAGGGGCGGTTCAGCGCCTATCTGCCCCGGGACGGGGAAGTGGTGCGCTGGACCGAGGAGCCCGGTGGCCGCTGGAGCGGCCCCGTCTCGCTCGGCGGCGACGGACTGACCCCGTTCCTCGCGGTCGGCCAGGGACCGGACCGCTACGTCCACCTCGTCGGCCTGCGGCCCACCGCCGGCGGCGAGGGGCACGTCGAGCTGGTGCACTGCGTCCAGTTCCAGACGGGCCGCCCGGCGGCCCCCTGGCGCCCGATCGGGCACTCGAACGGCAAGGGGCCCTGGACGGGCAACCCGGCCGTCGCCGTGGACGCCCAGGGCCGCGCGTACGCCTTCGTCCGCAACGGGGGCGGCGGACTCAGCGTGCGGGCCCAGAAGGACGCCGGCGGCTGGCACCCCTGGTGGGACCTGCACGGCTGGGGCACCGACCCCTCCCCGGTCGCCGTCCGCAACGGCGAGGGGCGCGTCGAGCTCCTCACGGCGACCGACAAGGGCCTGCTCCGCTACGTCCAGGAGGAGTCCGGCGGCCGCCCCGTCCGCAAGGACGTCCTGCCCGCCGACGTCACCTTCGGCACCCTCGCGGCGGTCACCGGCCCCTCCGGCCACGCGACGCTGTTCTACGTCGACCGGGCCGGCCAGGTCCGTGCCTGGTCGGCCGGGCGCGACCTGGAGCCGACGGTCATCGGCGAGGCGGTCGGCACCGGCCGGCTCGCCGCCGCCACCTGCCTCGTCGACGGCGTCGAGACCACGGTCCTCGCCCGGCAGTCCGCCGGCGGCCGGCTCGCCGTCGCCTCCTACCCGAGCGAGCGCGAACCCGAGGCGCTCACCTGGTCGGAGCACGGGGACCCGCAGGCCTCCCTCGACACCGTCCTCACCCGCGGCGCCGACGGACGCCTGGTCGCGATGGCCCTGGCCGGCGGCGGTGCGCCGATCGCCACCCGCCAGAAGGAGGCGGCGGGGCTGCACCTGGAGGGCTGGCGCTCCATAGGGTGACCACCCCCCCCCGAACGAACGGGAACGGCCCCGGCACCTGGAGAAGGTGCCGGGGCCGTACGCGTACGTCCTGAGGTGTTACGCCGGGACGCTCGCCACGCCCTGGGCGAGGAAACGCTTGCCGTTGACGCGCTCGGAGACGCCCTCGCGGTCCAGGTACGGCGTGATGCCGCCCAGGTGGAAGGGCCAGCCCGCGCCGGTGATCAGGCAGAGGTCGATGTCCTGCGCCTCGGCGACGACACCCTCCTCCAGCATCAGGCCGATCTCCTGCGCCACCGCGTCCAGGACGCGGTCGCGGACCTGCTCCTCGGTCAGGACGGAGTCGCCCTGGACGAGGAGGGCGGCGACCTCCGGGTCGAGCTCCGGCTTGAAGCCGTTCTCGGCGTTGTAGACGTAGAAGCCGCGCTTGCCGGCCTCGACGACGCGCTTGAGGTTCGGCGAGACGGTGAAGCGCTCCGGGAAGGAGCGGTTCAGGGTCTCGGAGACGTGCAGGCCGATGGCCGGGCCCACGAGCTCCAGGAGCACCAGCGGGGACATCGGCAGACCGAGCGGCTCGATGGCCTTCTCGGCCGTCTCGACCGAGGTGCCCTCGTCGATGACGTTCTGGATCTCGCCCATGAAGCGGGTCAGGATGCGGTTCACGACGAACGCCGGGGCGTCCTTGGTGAGGACCGCGGTCTTCTTCAGCTTCTTGGCGACACCGAACGCGGTGGCCAGCGAGGCGTCGTCCGTCTTCTCGCCGCGGACGATCTCCAGGAGCGGGAGGATCGCGACCGGGTTGAAGAAGTGGAAGCCGACCACGCGCTCCGGGTGCCGGAGCTGGGAGGCCATCTCCGAGACGGACAGCGAGGAGGTGTTGGTGGCGAGGATCGCGTGCGCCGGGGCGACCGCCTCGACCTCCGCGAACACCTTCTGCTTGACGGACATCTCCTCGAACACGGCCTCGATGATGAAGTCCGCGTCCGCGAAGCCCGCGGCCTTGTCCAGGACGCCGGAGACCAGGCCCTTGAGGCGGTTGGCCTTGTCCTGGTTGATGCGGCCCTTGCCGAGCAGCTTCTCGATCTCGGCGTGGACGTAGCCCACGCCCTTGTCGACGCGCTCCTGGTCGATGTCGGTCAGGACGACCGGCACCTCCAGGCGGCGCAGGAAGAGCAGGGCGAGCTGGGAGGCCATCAGACCGGCGCCGACGACACCGACCTTGGTGACCGGGCGGGCCAGCGACTTGTCCGGCGCGCCGGCGGGGCGCTTGCCGCGCTTCTGCACCAGGTTGAAGGCGTAGATGCCGGAGCGGAGCTCGCCGCCCATGATCAGGTCCGCGAGGGCCTGGTCCTCGGCGTCGAAGCCCTTCTGCAGGTCCCCGTCCTTGGCGGCCTCGATGATGTCGAGGGCGCGGTAGGCGGCCGGGGCGGCGCCGTGCACCTTGGAGTCGGCGACGAGGCGGCCCTTGGCGACGGCCTGGTCCCAGGCCTCGCCGCGGTCGACCTCGGGGCGCTCGACGGTCACGGAGCCGTTCAGGACGGAGGCCGTCCAGATCAGCGACTGCTCCAGGAAGTCCGCGCCCTCGAACAGCGCGTCGGCGATGCCGAGCTCGAAGACCTGCTTGCCCTTGAGCTGGCGGTTCTGGTTCAGCGAGTTCTCGATGATGACCGAGACGGCCTTCTCCGCGCCGATCAGGTTCGGCAGGATGGCGCAGCCGCCCCAGCCGGGCACCAGGCCGAGGAAGACCTCGGGCAGCGAGAAGGCCGGCAGGGCCTTCGACACGGTGCGGTAGGTGCAGTGCAGACCGACCTCGACGCCGCCGCCCATGGCCGCGCCGTTGTAGTACGCGAAGGTCGGCACGGCGAGCGCGGACAGACGCTTGAAGACGTCGTGGCCGCCCTTGCCGATGGCGAGCGCCTCGTCGTGCTTCTTCAGCAGCTCGACGCCCTTGAGGTCGGCGCCGACGGCGAAGATGAACGGCTTGCCGGTGAGGCCGACGCCGGTGATCTCACCGTTCGCGGCCTCGGCCTCGACCTGGTCGATCGCCGCGTTCAGGTTGGCGAGCGACTGCGGGCCGAAGGTGGTCGGCTTGGTGTGGTCGAAGCCGTTGTCCAGCGTGATCAGGGCGAACCGGCCCGCACCCGCGGGCAGTTCGAAGTGCCGTACGTGGGCGCTGGTGACGACCTCGTCGGGGAAGAGCTCCGCGGCGCCCTTCAGAAGCTCGGCGGTGGTGCTCACTTGCCCTCCCAGTGGGGGTTTTCCCAGATGACCGTGGCGCCCATGCCGAAGCCGACGCACATCGTGTTGAGGCCGTAGCGGACCTGCGGGTTCTCCTCGAACTGGCGGGCCAGCTGCGTCATGAGCCGGACGCCGGAGGAGGCCAGCGGGTGACCGTAGGCGATGGCGCCGCCGTACTGGTTGACGCGGGCGTCGTCGTCGGCGATGCCGTAGTGCTCCAGGAACGCGAGGACCTGGACCGCGAAGGCCTCGTTGATCTCGAAGAGGTCGATGTCCTCGATCGACAGACCGGCCTTGGCGAGGGCCTTCTCGGTCGCCGGGATCGGGCCGTAGCCCATGACCTCGGGCTCGACGCCGGCGAAGGCGTACGAGACGAGGCGCATCTTCACCGGGAGGTCGTGCTCGCGGGCGAAGTCCTCGGAGGCGATGATCGAGGCGGTGGCGCCGTCGTTCAGGCCGGCCGCGTTGCCCGCGGTGACGTTGCCGTGGACGCGGAACGGCGTCTTCAGGTTGGCCAGCGACTCCAGGGTGGTGCCCGGGCGCATCGGCTCGTCGGCGGTGACCAGGCCCCAGCCGGTCTCGCCGGTGGAAGCGTCGGTGCGGCGCACCGAGATCGGCACCAGGTCCTGCTGGATCTTGCCGTCGGCGTACGCCTTGGCGGCCTTCTCCTGCGAGCGCACGGCGTACTCGTCGGCGCGCTGCTTGGTGATGCTCGGGTAGCGGTCGTGCAGGTTCTCGGCGGTCATGCCCATGAACAGGGCGGACTCGTCGACCAGCTTCTCGCTGACGAACCGCGGGTTCGGGTCGACGCCCTCGCCCATGGGGTGGCGGCCCATGTGCTCGACGCCACCGGCGATGACGGCGTCGTACGCGCCGAAGGCGATCGAACCGGCGACGCTGGTCACGGCGGTGAGGGCACCGGCGCACATGCGGTCGATGGAGTAGCCCGGCACCGACTGCGGCAGCCCGGCGAGGATGCCCGCCGTGCGGCCGAGGGTCAGACCCTGGTCACCGATCTGCGTGGTCGCGGCGATGGCGACCTCGTCGATCTTCGCGGGGTCGAGGCCGGGGTTGCGGCGCAGCAGCTCCCGGATGGCCTTGACGACGAGGTCGTCGGCGCGGGTCTCGTGGTAGATGCCCTTCGGGCCCGCCTTGCCGAACGGGGTGCGGACGCCGTCGACGAAGACGACGTCCCTGACGGTACGAGGCACGATGGCTCTCCTCCAGGGTGCGGGATGGCACTGCTGCGGCACACGCCTAAGCGTGCGCTTGCTCCACCCATGCTACTTGTGGGTAACCAAGCTGCCCAGCCCCTGGGCCCCAAGCGGTGAAGGTCACACCCCGAGGATGCCACCGGGCCGACCGCACGCCCCCCGCGTACGCCCGTCTGTTCGGACGGTCCCGCAACCCGATGGGCCCAGCGCGGCGGCCGTGTCGCGGCGCGGACGCCCGTCGGCGGGCGGAGTCTGGCACCGGCCCGGGGCACGAGGCTCCGGCCCCGCCCATGGAAAGGACTCCTATGGCGATCGTCACCACCGACCACGCAGTCCCCCACACGTCCACCGTCCCCGCGAACGCCGGCCTGCCGGTCGAGCTCTTCGTACGGGAGCGGCGCAACACGTCCGACACCGGGCCGCGCGTTCCGGTCCTCATGCTCCACGGCCGGAGCGTCCCGGTGCTGGCCGGCTTCGACCTCCAGCACGAGTCGTACAGCTGGGCCGAGGCGCTGGCGAAAGCCGGCTACGACGTCTTCATGATGGATCTCCAGGGGTCGGGTCGCTCCCCGCGCCCCAAGATGGACGACCCCCACAACGTCAACCCGGCCCAGCAGCCCCTGCTGACGCCGAGGCCGCCGGGATTCACGCCGGGCCCGCCGACCTATCCGTTCCAGCTGACCAACTCGAACAGCGACCGGGACGAACTGAACACCGTCGTGGAGTTCATCCGCGCCGAGTGCGGTGTGGACAAGGTCGCCTTCATCGGCTGGTCCGCCGCCGCGTTCACCATGGGACCGTACGCGGTCAACAACCCCGACAAGGTGTCGAGCCTGTTCCTGCTCGCGCCGATCTTCCCGCCCCTGGGAACGTCGAACCCGCCGACCACGCTGCCGGTGCCGGGCTTTCCGACCTTCATCGGCGGCAAGGCCGGATTCGACTCGGGCTGGTCCGCGGAGGCGCCCTGCGAGGGGCAGCGCGCACCCGGGATCGTCGACGTGGCCTGGGACGCGATCATGGCGAACGACCCGATCGGCAGCACGTGGGGACCCCCGACGGGGTTCAACCGGATCCGGAACTTCGTCCGGTGGGGATGGAACAACGCCACCGCGGCGCAGGGCGGGGTGCTCGGCGGCAGCGTGCCCGTGCTGATGGCGTACGGGGAGTACGACAAGCAGGTCAACACGTCGCCGCCCAACTCGAACCCGGAACTCAACTTCTCGGTCCCCGCGCTCTACGACGCCGTCGCGGGCCAGCACAAGCTGATGGTCAAGCTGGCGTGCGCGGGGCATTCGCTGGTGTGGGAGATGCAGCACAAGAACGTGCACAACCTCTCGAAGCACTGGCTCAAGCACCTCAAGGTCGACGGCAAGACCCAGGGCGTCTTCGACATGGACGTCAAGGGCACCATCAGCCCGGCCCCGTAGGCCGACAGGTCCCGTGAGCCGGTCCCGCGGGTCCGGACCCGCGGGGACGACGGAGCCCCCGGCCGCGCGCGCGGCCG
>NZ_JBHJQI010000012.1:0-101119 GCF_042262805.1 Streptomyces sp. NPDC056361 | reverse complement strand
CTGGTGCGTGCTCTCGGCGTGCCGGGTGGAAGTCCGCGTACTGGACGTACTCGGGCTTTCGCCCGGTGCGGCGAGAGCACGCACCAGGCGTCGCGGGGCAGACGGGAATGTGACGACAGGCCCTAGGGCCTGTGTCGGGCGCCGGGCCGACCGCGACCTGCCCGCTTCCGGCGTCCCGGGCGGCCGGTGGGCCCCGTTCCCCGTGTCCCCGGTCGGTTCGCGAAGGGGTGAACCCGCCGGGCGGGTGGGCGGCTCCGGGCCGATGATCGGGGCATGAGTCCCGTGCCGAAGACGCCCGACATCCGTCTCGCCCAGCAGCCGGACGCGGACGCGCTGCTCGGGCGGTCCCCGCTCGCCGCGCTCGTCGGCATGCTGCTCGACCAGCAGGTGCCGATGGAGTGGGCGTTCTCGGGGCCGTACACGATCGCCTCGCGGCTCGGCGCGGACGATCTGGACGCGCACGAGATCGCGGCGCGGGATCCGGAGGAGTTCGCGGCGCTGCTGTCGGAGAAGCCGGCGGTGCACCGCTACCCGGGATCGATGGCGGGGCGGGTGCAGCAGCTGTGCCGGTTCCTGGTGGAGGAGTACGGGGGCGACGCCGCCGCCGTGTGGGCGGGCGTGGCGACCGGGAAGGAGCTCCTCGGGCGCCTGGAGGCGCTCCCGGGGTTCGGGAAGCAGAAGGCGCAGGTCTTCCTCGCGCTGCTCGGCAAGCAGTACGGGGTGCGGCCGAAGGGCTGGCGGGAGGCGGCGGGCGCGTACGGCGAGCAGGGGTCGTACCGCTCGGTGGCGGACGTCACGGGGCCGGATTCGCTGGCCAAGGTGCGGGCGCTCAAGCAGGAGACGAAGGCTGCGGCGAAGGCGGCGAAAGCCGCCAAGGTGGTTAAACCACCCGGGAATTGATAATTCCACATGTCAATCCTGTTCAAGCTGACAGGAATTACGCAGAACCTGTTCACAGAATGCCCTGGATATCGCTAACTTCCCCTCAACCTCGTCCGTAACGGGAAGGACTTCTGTGAACGCAACCCAGCGCCGTGCCGCGGCCATCCTGGCCGCCGCCGCACTCGCCACCCCGCTGGTCCTCGCCTCCCCCGCCACCGCGGGGCAGGACCCCACGGCCGCACCCGCCCGCGATGCCGCCAAGCTGGCGAAGAAGCTGGTCCGCGAAACCACCGCACAGGACGCCTACAAGCACCTGCAGAAGTTCCAGGCGATAGCCGACTCGGCCGGCGGTCACCGCGCGGCCGGCTCCCTCGGCCACGACGCCTCGGCCGCGTACGTGTACACGCAGCTGAAGAAGGCCGGATACGACGTCCGCTACCAGAAGTTCGACTTCCAGTACACGCAGACGCTCGCCGAGAAGGCCTCCGTCGTCGCCCCCGCGCCCCGCACGCTCGACATCAAGGCGATGACGTACACCAAGTCCACCCCGGTCGGCGGCATCACCGCGGCCCTCGCGGCCGTCCCCGTCGACGCCGACGGCACCACCGGCTGCGAGCCCGGCGACTTCGCCGCCGGCACCTTCACCGGGAAGATCGCGCTGATCAAGCGCGGCGGCTGCACCTTCGCGGCCAAGCAGCAGAACGCCGCCGCGGCCGGAGCCGTCGGCGCCGTCATCTACAACAACACCGCGGGCGCCCTCTCCGGCACCCTCGGCGACCCGGCCGCCGGAAAGATCCCGACCGGCGGTCTCACCCAGGCCGAGGGCGTCGCGCTCGCCGCCGACCTCGCGAACGGCCCGGTCTCGCTCTCGCTGGAGATCCGCCAGCTCAGCGAGCTCCGTTCCACCAACAACGTCATCGCGGAGACCCGCGGCGGCAACGCCGCCAACACCGTGATGCTCGGCTCGCACCTCGACTCCGTCACCGCCGGCCCCGGCATCAACGACAACGGCTCCGGCTCCGCCGGCCTCCTCCAGACCGCCCTGGAGCTCGCCAAGTCGAAGGACAAGGTCCGCAACAAGGTCCGCTTCGCCTGGTGGTCCGCGGAGGAGAACGGCCTCCTCGGCTCCGAGCACTACGTGAACACCCTCACGGCGCTCGACAAGGGCGAGATCAAGCTCTACCTCAACTTCGACATGATCGCCTCGCCGAACTACGGCCTGTTCGTCTACGACGGCGACGACTCGGACGGCGTCGGCGCCGGTGCCGGCCCCGAGGGCTCCGCGCAGCTGGAGCGCGACATCACCGACTTCATGGACAAGCGCGGCCTCCCGCACGAGGGCACCGACTTCAGCGGCCGCTCCGACTACGGCCCGTTCATCGAGGTCGGCATCCCCTCCGGCGGCACCTTCACCGGCGCCGAGGGCATCAAGACCCCGGCCCAGGCCGCCCTGTTCGGCGGCACGGCGGGCGTCGCGTACGACGTGAACTACCACGCCAAGGGCGACGACCTGAAGAACATCGACATGACGGCCTTCGAAGCCAACATCAAGGTCATCGCCAACGCCGTGGGCACCTACGCCCACGACATCTCCTCGCTGCGCAAGCCGGTCGACTCCGTCCCGACCACCGGCTCGGGCAGCGGCGGCGGCCTGCACGACGACCACGACGAGGCCACCGCCTAGTCACCGCGCGGCAGTCGCGCCGGCGCGGTCACCGCCGGCTCGGTCACCGCCGGCTCGGTCACCGCCGGCTCGGTCACCGCCGGCGGCGGGCGGTCCCGAAGATCGAACGGCTGATCTCCCGGCCCAGCTGGGTGCCGATCGACCGGGCCAGGGACGTGAAGATCCCACTGCCCACCACCTGTTCGGCCAGCGAGGGCTCCTCCTTCTGTCGGGGGGCCCTCGCTTCGGCCTTCGCGGCCTCCTTCTCGGCCTCCTTCGCGGCCTTCTCCGCCTCCTCGGCGGCCGCCGCCTCCAGGGCCGCCGCCTCCGCCGCCCGCTGCTCGGCCGTCAGCCTCTCGTACGCCGACTCGCGGTCCACCGCCTCCGCGTACCGCCCGTACAGCGGCGAACCCTTCACCGCCGCGTCCAGCGCCGCCGCGGCGACCGGGCCCATCAGCGACTCCGGCGCCCGCAGCCGCGTCGCCGCCACCGGCGTCGGGGCCCCCTTCTCGCTCAGTACGGTGACCACCGCCTCGCCCGTACCGAGCCCGGTGAGCACCTCCTCCAGGTCGTACGGAGACTTCGGGAAGGTCCGCACGGTCGCCTTGAGGGCCTTGGCGTCGTCCGGGGTGAAGGCGCGCAGCGCGTGCTGCACCCGGTTGCCGAGCTGCGCGAGCACGTCCGCGGGGACGTCCTTCGGGGTCTGCGTCACGAAGAAGACGCCGACGCCCTTCGAGCGGATCAGGCGCACCGTCTGGGTGATCGACTCCAGGAACGCCTTCGACGCCCCGCTGAACAGCAGGTGCGCCTCGTCGAAGAAGAAGACCAGCTTCGGCTTCTCCGGGTCGCCGACCTCCGGCAGGTCGCCGAAGAGGTCCGCGAGCAGCCACATCAGGAACGTCGAGAAGAGCTGCGGCTTGTCCTGCACGGCCGGCAGTTCCAGGACCGAGACGATCCCGCGCCCGTCCTCCGCCGTCCGCAGGAACTCGCCCGTGTCGAACTCCGGCTCCCCGAAGAAGCCGCCGGCCCCCTGCTGCTCGAAGGCCGTGAGCGCCCGCAGGATCACCCCGGCCGTGGCCGTGGAGAGCCCGCCGATCCCCTTCAGTTCGGCCTTCCCCGTGTCCGACACCAGGAACGCCACCACCGCCCGCAGGTCCTTGAGGTCGACCAGTTCGAGGCCCTTGGAGTCGGCGTAGTGGAAGATCAGGCCGAGCGACTGCTCCTGCGTCCGGTTGAGCCCGAGGACCTTGGAGAGCAGTACGGGCCCGAAGCTGGTCACCGTGGCGCGCACCGGGATGCCGGGGCCGATGCCCCCGAGGCCGTAGAACTCGCAGGGGAAGCCGGTCGCCCGCCACTCCTGGCCGACCTCGGCCGCGCGCCGCCTGACCCTCTCGCCGTCCTCGCCGGGGGCGGAGACCCCGGAGACGTCCCCCTTGATGTCGGCGAGGAAGACCGGCACCCCGTGCGCGGACAGCTGCTCGGCGATCAGCTGGAGCGTCTTCGTCTTGCCGGTGCCCGTGGCGCCGGCGACCAGACCGTGGCGGTTGAGGACCGGCAGCGGGATGCGGATCGGCGCGTCCGGGTGACATGCGCCGTCCCAGAGGAGCGCCCCCAGATCGAGTGCCGCGCCGTCGAAGGCGTACCCGGCGGCGATCTCGGCGGCGGGCCCCGCCACGGGGGCCGCGGCTTGTCCCGCCGGGTCCGGGGCCTGTGCTGCCGGGGCCTGTGCGGGTGCCGCCGGGTCCTGGGCCGCCGGGGCGGGCCCGGCCGCTTCGGCGGCCGGCGGCTGCTCGCTGACGCTCATGACGGGACCCCGATTTCGGTTTTGTCACGGTTTGCACCAGCATCCCACTGCTCTCGCGTGGCTGCGCCGGAAGCCGCTCGCCCGGTAGGCTTTCCGTGTGATCTTCAAGCGCATCGGTAACGGAAAGCCGTATCCCGACCACGGCCGGGAAAGCACCCGGCAGTGGGCGGACGTCGCCCCGCGCCCGGTCCGCCTCGACCAGCTGGTCACCACCAAGGGCCAGCTGGACCTGGAGACGCTGCTCGCCGAGGACTCCACGTTCTACGGCGACCTCTTCGCGCACGTCGTGAAGTGGCGCGGCGACCTCTATCTGGAAGACGGGCTGCACCGCGCCGTGCGCGCGGCGCTCCAGCAGCGCCAGGTGCTGCACGCCCGCGTCCTCGAGATGGACTGAGACGGAGCCGGCCGGCCCCTCTCCGCTGACCCTTTCGGGGTCAGTTCGCCCCCATCCGGACGCGATCACATGATCATCAAGTAGGCATCGCCGACGGGCGGCACTACGCTGCGTTCATGAGCATGCTCACTCCCCCCGGAATGGGCGGAAAGTACCGCATCACGGGGGACGTCTACCCGCGCATGCGCCGCCCCCACCGCCGGCGCAGGATCGTCCTCGCGTCCGCCGCCGCAGTGGTCGTGCTCGGCGCGGCCGGCTGGGGCACGCTCCAGCTCGTCGACGTCTTCTCCGGCGGCGACGGAACGAAGGCGACCGCCGGCAAGCAGGCCGACTGCAAGCCCGTCGCCAAGGCGACCACCGCGCCCGCCGTCGCCCTCCCCAAGCCCGGGCAGATCACGGTCAACGTCTACAACGCGACCCCGCGCAGCGGCCTCGCCAAGACGACCGCCGACGAGCTCAAGAAACGCGGCTTCAAGATCGGCAAGGTGGGCAACGCGCCCGCCGCCTACGACAAGAAGGTCCCCGGCGCCGGCCTGCTCCTCGGCGCCCCCGCGGCCACCAAGGGCGCCTTCCCGGTCCTCGGCACCCAGCTCGCGGGCGCCACGACCAAGACGGACACCCGGGGCACGACGGACGTCGACCTGATCATCGGGACCGCGTTCAAGACGCTCTCCCCGAAAACGACGGCGGACGCGGCCCTGGTCGCCCTGACCAAGCCCGCGCCCGTACCGACCGGAAAGTGCTGAGGAGCCACTCGGCGGAGCCGAGCGCGACTTCCACTCGGCGGAGCCGACCGTGACTTCTATTCGGCGGAGCCGTACATGCGGTCGCCCGCGTCGCCCAGGCCCGGGACGATGTAGCCGTTCTCGTTGAGGCGCTCGTCGACCGAGGCCGTGACGACGGTGACCGGCGTGCCGGCGAGCTCGCGCTCCATGACCTCGACGCCCTCCGGGGCGGCGAGGAGCACCACGGCGGTGACGTCGTCCGCGCCGCGCTTGATGAGCTCCTGGATCGCCGCGACGAGCGTGCCGCCGGTCGCCAGCATCGGGTCGAGGACGTACACCTGGCGGCCGGAGAGGTCCTCCGGCATCCGCGTGGCGTAGGTCGACGCCTCCAGCGTCTCCTCGTTGCGGATCATGCCGAGGAAGCCGACCTCGGCGGTCGGGAGCAGCCGGACCATGCCGTCGAGCATGCCGAGCCCGGCGCGCAGGATCGGGACCACCAGCGGACGCGGGTACGACAGCTTCACGCCGGTCGTGGGCGTGACCGGGGTCTCGATGTCGACCTGCTCGGTCCGGACGTCCCTGGTGGCCTCGTAGGCGAGCAGGGTGACCAGCTCGTCGGCGAGACGGCGGAAGGTCGCGGAGTCCGTGCGCTTGTCGCGCAGGGTGGTGAGCTTGTGGGCGACCAGGGGGTGGTCGACGACGTGGAGACGCATGACCCAACAGTAGCCCGCCGCGCACTGGCGTCGACCCACGCCGCTGGGGGAAGGTGGGGGCACAGGGACCCAGCGATGGGGTGGTGTGGCCGATGCCCGACCTGGAAGAACCGGCCGACGGATCCGCCAAGAGGGCGGCCCGGACGCCGGTACCGGAGACCGACGCGGAGCGCCGCAGGCGCCGCGCCCAGTTCCTCCGCGAACTCAACGAGGCCAAGGCGCTGCGCGAACGCGTGCAGCCGCGGCGCGCCCGGGCCGCCCGGATGCGCCAGGCCATGCGCATGCGGACCTTCCGCTGGTGAGGGCCGCGGGACCCGCCGACGGCGGGGAACAGGCCGGGCCCGGCCGTGCGCCCCCTGTGTGCGCCGGGGTCGCACGCCCGCCCGATGGCGGTGTCGTTCAGACTGATGCACGACGCAAGGACCGAAGACCTCTCCTGCGCGCCCTGTTTCTGTCACGATGCCGATTGGGCGGGGCACCAGGAGCGCGCCGCCGGAACGTCACACCTCTGATCAGTGGGAGAGAGTCAGGTGTACTTCGCCGCACTGCTCGCGCGCACCGAAGACGGGTGGGAAGCGAGCGACACGGAGCTCGACGACGTGGAGACCCTGTCGGATCTGGCCGAGCTGGCCCGTGAGGCCTCGGACGACGACACGGTGATCGTCTACATCGAGCAGGAGGACGCGTGGTTCGGGATCGTACGGATCGAGGGTGAGGAAGACCCTCGGATCTACGTCTCGGACGGCGCCGCCGCCGCCCGTTCCTCGTACGGGGAGATCCTCACCCGGGAGATCCTCGGCGACGACCTCGACGCCGAGCTCGACGAGCTGGCGTCCCTGGACCTGGACGGCACGGAGGACGGGGAGCCGCTCTCCGACGAGGCCGACGGGGACGACGAGGACGGGGACGAGGCCGCCGGGGCCGTGCCGTCCGCGCCCGTCGGCGACTCCCTGGTCCTCGCGGACCTCGGCCTCTCGGAGCGCGAGCTCCGCGCCCTCGACAGCGACGCCCTCTCGGTGATCGCGGACGCGCTGGGCGCGTCCGAGGTCCTGGAGGCCGTGCGCTAGTGGCACGAGCGGTACCAGCTCCGACCCCCGGAACCGATCCCGTACGGGACGCCCCCGGGGCCGACCGCACGGGGGACGCCCCCGGGACCGACCGTGTCCCGGGGGCCCTTCCCGATCCCGTACGGGACCCCTGGCGGGACGCCATGCGGCTCGCGCTCGCGGAGGCCGACGCGGCCGGTCCGGCCGGCGACGTGCCGGTCGGCGCGGTCGTGCTCGGCCCGGACGGGGAGGTCCTCGCACGGGCGCACAACGAGCGGGAGGCGGCCGGTGACCCCACCGCGCACGCCGAGGTGCTCGCCCTGCGCCGGGCGGCCGCCGTCACCGGCGAGTGGCGTCTGACGGGGTGCACGCTCGTCGTGACCCTGGAGCCGTGCGTGATGTGCGCGGGCGCCCTCGTCCAGTCCCGGGTCGAGCGGGTGGTGTTCGGCGCGCTCGACGAGAAGGCGGGCGCGGCCGGCTCGCTCTGGGACCTGGTGCGGGACCGGCGTCTCAACCACCGCCCCGAGGTGATCCACGGCGTGCTGGGCGAGGAGTGCGCGGAGCAGTTGACCGCCTTCTTCCGCGCCCGCTGACCCCCGCTCCGACCTGGCCTTCGATACGGATTTCATCGCAGCGGAAGTTTCGGCTAAGCTCTCTCTCGGTAGCGTGTCCGAGCGGCCGAAGGAGCTCGCCTCGAAAGCGAGTGTGGGGAAACTCACCGAGGGTTCAAATCCCTCCGCTACCGCTTCGATCGAAGGGCCCGGCGCATCAGCGCCGGGCCCTTCGGCGTGTCCGGGGGCGCGGGAGCGCGTACGGGGGAGAGCGCCCGGGCGCGTACGGAGAAGGCCCCTGCGCACGCGGAGAAGGCCCCGGTGCGCGCTCGCCGCGCGGCCGGGGCCTTCTCCGTAGGACGGGGGGAACGGCATCGGGGGGACAAGCCGTTCCCCCCGATGAGAACCGGACCTGCAAGTCCTGCGCCGCGTTCAGGGGGGGAAGCTCGCGGCGCGGACCCCGCAGTGCGGGCCGGTTCCAGGAGCCCTTCGGATTCCTGCCAGATCCTCCGGGCTCGACATCCATACTGCTCGCCCGTCACCCTTCCGGGGGGTGGCAAAGGGCCTCGATCTCCGGGTCCTTGGTCCATAAAGGCTCGGTTAGAGTGGCGCGGTCGTACGGCGGGGGAACAGGGGAGGGCTGGGCAATGGTGCAAGCGAAGAAGGTCGCGCTGTACGCGGTCGTGGTCTTTGTGCTGTACACGATCGTCACGTCCCCGGCCCGGGCCGCCGATCTCGTGCAGGTAGGGTTCGAGGGCATTTCCAGCGCCGCCCAGGGTGTCGGCGAGTTCATGACCGAACTCATCAACTAGGAGCCCTTCGTGATCCGCCATCTGGTCCTCTTCAAGCTCAACGACGGCGTCGCACGCGACGAGCCGCGTGTCGTCGCCGGCGTCGAGGCGTTCCGCGCGCTCGGCGGGCAGATCCCCGAGCTGCGGTTCTGGGAGTGCGACTGGAACATCACGGACCGGCCGATCGCGTACGACTTCGCCATCAACTCGGCCGTCGAGGACACCGACGCGCTGCAGCGCTACCTGGACCACCCCGCGCACCAGGCCGGTGTCGCGCAGTGGCGCGAGTTCGCCACCTGGGTGATCGCGGACTACGCCTTCTAGTCCTCGCCCGTCGAGGGGCCCCCTGCCGTCGTGGCGGGGGGCCTTTTCCGTGCGTGACCTCCCCTTTTTCCGCCAACATGCCCTCAACACGGGAGTATGCGGTGCTTGCACACAGTGGACATGTCTTGTGATGCTATGACCGCTTTTGACGGATGAGTTGACCGTAGTTGACCCAGTCGACCAGCAAGACCAGCCAAAGGGGTGGCGTGAACGTGCCGGCCAGTACAGCGCCTCAAGTCCCGCCCCAGCACGAGGCAGGCGGCGCGGACACCCCGCGCCCCCGCCCCCAGAGCACCCGGGGCGCCGACACCCGCGCGCTCACCCAGGTGCTCTTCGGGCAGCTCAAGAACCTGGAGCCGGGCACCACCGAGCACCACCGCGTGCGCGGGGCCCTGATCGAGGCCAACCTCCCCCTCGTGCGGTACGCGGCGGCCCGCTTCCGCTCCCGCAACGAGCCGATGGAGGACGTCGTCCAGGTCGGCACCATCGGCCTCATCAACGCCATCGACCGCTTCGACCCCGACCGGGGCGTGCAGTTCCCCACCTTCGCCATGCCGACCGTCGT
Organism: Streptomyces sp. NPDC056361; assembly: GCF_042262805.1. Lineage (NCBI taxonomy): Bacteria > Bacillati > Actinomycetota > Actinomycetes > Kitasatosporales > Streptomycetaceae > Streptomyces > Streptomyces sp. NPDC056361. The sequence goes on along the minus strand of NZ_JBHJQI010000012.1, from coordinate 91,661 downwards.
CGGCGAGATCAAGCGGTACTTCCGCGACAACGTCCGGACCGTGCACGTGCCGCGCCGGCTGCACGAGCTCTGGGTCCAGGTGAACGGCGCCACCGAGGACCTGACGACCGCTCACGGCCGCTCCCCCACGACCGCCGAGATCGCCGAGCGGCTGCGCATCGGCGAGGACGAGGTGCTCGCCTGCATCGAGGCCGGACGCTCGTACCACGCCACCTCCCTGGAGGCCGCGCAGGAGGGCGACGGACTGCCCGGACTGCTCGACCGGCTCGGTTACGAGGACCCCGCCCTGGCCGGCGTCGAGCACCGCGACCTCGTCCGCCACCTGCTCGTCCAACTGCCCGAGCGGGAGCAGCGGATCCTGATGCTGCGCTACTACAGCAATCTGACGCAGTCCCAGATCAGCCAGGAACTCGGCGTCTCCCAGATGCACGTGTCAAGGCTCCTCGCCCGGAGCTTCGCGCGTTTGAGATCCGCAAACAGAATCGAGGCGTAACCGGAACGGGTAGACCGGTTCGGAGCAGTTCTGCGCTGCCCCAAATGCCTTACACCCCTTGTTTCCTGCGGATATGCACCCTCATCTTGTCGACAAGTCACTACAGCGCGTTGCCGACATGTGACATTCTGCTGGAACCGAGTTTGCCGCAGCCCCGCCGCCGGTATTCAGGTGGAAGCTGCGTTCCTCAGATGGTCGCGGCCACCGCGACCGTCCGCGACCTCAAGGGGGTGGCATGTCCACAGAACTGGGCAGCTCGAAGGTGCTCACGCTCACGCCCGTTCCCGTGCCCACGCAGACGACGGCGCCGACCGCGCAGGAAAGCGCCGAGGCCATGCCTCCGCCGCCCGTGGTCGTGCCGTCGGGAGCCCTCGACACCCGCACCCTCTCCCGCTCCCTGTTCCTGAGGCTGCGCGCACTCGACACCGAGGGCGCCGCCGCCGACAGCCCGGAGCGGACCTACGTCCGCGACACCCTCATCGAGCTCAACCTCCCCCTCGTGCGGTACGCAGCGGCCCGCTTCCGCTCCCGCAACGAGCCGATGGAGGACATCGTCCAGGTCGGCACCATCGGCCTCATCAAGGCGATCGACCGCTTCGACTGCGAACGGGGCGTGGAGTTCCCGACGTTCGCCATGCCGACCGTGGTCGGCGAGATCAAGCGCTTCTTCCGCGACACGTCGTGGTCGGTGCGGGTCCCGCGCCGCCTCCAGGAGCTGCGCCTCGCCCTCACCAAGGCCAGCGACGAGCTCGCGCAGAAGCTCGACCGCTCCCCCACCGTCCCCGAACTCGCCGCCGTGCTCGGGGTGTCGGAGGAGGACGTGGTCGACGGCCTCGCCGTGGGCAACGCGTACACCGCCTCCTCGCTCGACTCCCCCTCACCCGAGGACGACGGCGGCGAGGGCTCGCTCGCCGACCGCCTCGGCTACGAGGACACCGCCCTCGAAGGCGTCGAGTACCGCGAGTCGCTCAAGCCGCTGCTCGCCAAACTCCCGCCCCGGGAACGCCAGATCATCATGCTGCGCTTCTTCGCCAACATGACCCAGTCGCAGATCGGCGAGGAGGTCGGCATCTCCCAGATGCACGTCTCGCGCCTGCTCACCCGCACCCTCGCCCAGCTGCGCGAGGGCCTCATCTCCGACTGACCCTCCGCTCCCGGTGGCCGACTTCCGCAAAACACGGGCTTATTGACGGATCGTCAGACACACTGGGTCCATGAGGCCAAGGAAGCCGGGACCGGGGCCCGGACTCGTGGCGATGGCGCTCTGCCTCGGCGGAGCGCTGACCGCGTGCGGCGGCGGAGACGGCGAGGGGTACGCGGCGGTGGGCGCCGGCCCCTCGCCCAAGGGCGCGGTCGCCCCCTCGGGCGCCGTCACCCTGGTCCCCCTGGACGGCCCCACGACTCCCGGCCTGACCTCCAGCACGTCGTCCCCCTCACCCGCACCGCCCGGCACCCCGCCCACGGCCGGGAACGGGGCCTCGGGCGGCCCCTCGGGCTCCCACGGAAACGGCTCCGACCCCTCCCGTACGGGAGCAGGCCCGGGATCGGGGTCGGGGTCCGGTACGGGATCAGGCGTCGGACCAGGAGCCGGTTCCGGGCCCGGATCGGGCACGCCTCCGACGGCCGCGCCCGGAACCGGCGGCACGGCCACCCCGCCCCGTACCCCCTCCGCGACGCCCGGGCCCCCGGCGCCCGGCACCGGCACGCCCGCGCCGTCCCCCACGCCGACGCCCGCGCCCGGGCCCGCCGTGCTCACCGTCTCCGCCCCCGGCCTCGCGGACGACGACCGGCGCTGGTGCGAGCGGGTCACCGTGACCTTCCGCAACACCGGGGGATCCGCCGCCACCTCGGGCACGGCCACCTTCGCCACCCACGTCATCGGCGCCCTCGGCGTCGACTGGGCGACGATCACCTCCCGCCAACCCCTCCCCACCCCGATCGCCGCCGGAACCGCACGCACCGAGACCTACACCGTCTGCCTCGACTCCTGGCGCGTCCCCCTCGGCATGCACATCGACACCCGCTCCGTCACCGCCGCATGGCAGTGACCGGCACCTCCGCGAACTCCACCGGCCGCTCCACGCACCCGACGCGGCTTCACGCGTCGGGGTAGCGCACCTCGGTCAGGTGCTCCGAGAGCTCCCAGAGGCGACGGCCGGTCGCCGGGTCGGCGGCGGCGTCGGAGAGGCGCACGCGGGTCGGGGCGCCGCGGAGTTCGGCGGGGCCGCCGGGGCCGATGAAGTCGCCGCCCGTCACGTCGGTGGCGGTGGCCGCATACAGCTGCGGCAGGGCGCCGCGCTCGGGGCGCTGGGCCAGCAGCGGGTTGCCGACGTACCCGAGGACGAGCCGGGCGAGGCCGGAGGTGTCCTTGGTCTGGAGGTTGGTGGCGGTGTAGCCGGGGTGCGCGAGGACGGCGCGGACGGGGCTGCGGGTCGCGACGAGGCGGCGGTGCAGTTCCCGGCCGAAGACGGCGTTGGCGAACTTCGACTGGTTGTAGAAGGCCATGGGCGCGTAGTCGCGTTCGCCGGCGAGGTCGTCGAAGCGGAGGCTGCCCTGCCGGTGGTTGATCGAGCTGACCGTGACCACCCGGGGTTCGCGGCTGGCGGCGAGCAGGTCGAGCAGGAGCCCGGTGAGCGCGAAGTGGCCGAGGTGGTTGACGGCGAACTGGAGTTCGTGGCCCTGCGGGCTGAGCGTGCGGGGCGGGGCCAGCACCCCCGCGTTGTTGACGAGCACGTCGAGGCGCGGGTGCTCGGCGCGCATCCGGTCGGCGAAGGCCCGCACCGAGTCGAGGTCGGCGAGGTCGAGCCGTCGCACGTCGAGGAGGCCCGGCTCCGCCCCGGCCGCCGCGAGGCCGGCGGCGGCCGCCCGACCCTTCTCCTCGTCCCGTACGGCGAGGACCACGTGGGCGCCCCGGAGGGCGAGCGCCCGGGTGGTGGCGAGGCCGAGGCCGCTGTTGGCTCCGGTGACGACGAAGACCCGCCCGGTCTGGTCCGGTATCAGGTCGGCGGTCCAGCGTTGCTTCCTGGTCATGCGGCACACGCTGCCCTCTGTGTCACCCGGTGTCAAGCATGACTCTAGATGTCATCAAAGGCACCGCGGTACCATCGGGTCGTGACCACCCGCCCCGAGACCAGCCTCGCCCAGCGCAAACGACAGCTCGTCGCGTCCGAGCTCACCGAGGCCGCCCTCCAGCTGTTCGCCCACAAGGGCTTCGACGCGGTGACCGTCGACGAGGTCGCGACCACGGTCGGGGTCTCCAAGCGGACCTTCTTCCGCTACTTCGCGTCCAAGGACGACGTGGTCGTCCAGTTCCTGGCCGGCATGGGCGCCGACATGCGGGAGGGACTGGCCGCCCGGCCCGCCGGAGAGCGGCCGTCCGAGGCGCTGCTGCACGCCGTCTCCGTGCCACTGGCCGCCTGCGGCGACCACGCCGAACGGGTCCTGCCGGTGGTCCGGCTGATCCTGCGGACCCCGTCCCTGCTCGCGCGCTTCCTGGAACACCAGGCGCAGTGGCGCGAGGAACTGACCGGGGAACTGGGCTCCCGCCTCGGCCTCGACCCGGAGGCCGACCTCTACCCCCGACTGGCCGCGGGCATGGCGCTCACCGCCTTCGACGCCGTCCTGCGCCGATGGAGCGCCGGACAGGCCGCCGAGGCCGCCTCGGATCCGGGTGCGCTGATCGGGCAGGCCTTCGCGATCCTCGCGCCGGCGCTGGACGGACGGGAGTCGTAGAGGCCCGCCGGACCCCCCTCCGCCCCGCCACCTCGGAGCGGTGGGCGGCGCCCCCGCCGACGCGGAAGAAAAAGAAGGGTGGGCCGGTCCGCGAGGTGCGGAGTCGGCCCACCCGGGGGTGCGGGAGGTGCGGCGTCAGCCGAGCGCCAGCCAGGCGACGGCCGCGAGGACGACGATCACCGCGACGACGCCCACGATCACGCCGACCTTCGGGCCGCCGCCCGAGGTGGTGACGGTCTGGGGCTGCCGCTGTTGCGGGGTGCCCTCGTCGACGAAGGCGCGGAACATCTGCGTGCTGCCGGCGGGGTCGTAACCCTCGGGGCCCTGAGGGGGCTGGCCCTGGCCGTACGGTGCTTGGGGGTTGTGTGCCATGGGCCAGGACCCTAGCGAAAGGGGGCCGGTGGCCCCAACCCTCCGGCCCGCCCCCCGCCTTTGCCGATTCTTTAGCGCCGTTTGACCGATTTAGTTTGCCTGAAGCAACCATCCATCTCTATGGTTGCCCTAAGCAACAAGATGGACGGGGGTGCGCGATGGCGACACGGAACCGGTACGAGGACCTCGCCCGCTCGGTGAGCGCGATCGGGGCCGTGAAGCGCGGACTCGCCCGCGTCCTGCCCGTCGCATGCCAGGGCGGCTCCGCGGCCGTGCTCGCCCTGGTCAAGCACCACGGCGACATGCGGATGAGCCGGCTCGCCGAGCTGATGGCCGTCGACATGTCCGTGTGCAGCCGCCATGTCGCCCACACCGTGGAGCACGGCTGGATCGAGCGGCTGCCCGACCCGGACGACAAGCGCTCCCGCATCCTGCGACTCACCGAAGCGGGCCACGCGATGCTCGGCGAGCTCGACCGCCGGGTCACCGAGGCCTTCTCCCGCCACCTCGCGGAGTGGTCCGACGACGACGTCGAACTCCTCACCCACCTGCTCGTCCGCCTCCGCGAATCCTTCGGGGACTGCCGGGCCCACCACGCTTGAGAAAAAGGAAGTTCATGGCTACGACCACGCCCGACACCGGTGCGCGGGACGGCGTCACCGGCAGCGGTGGCGGCGAGACCGCCCCGATGACGCACCGGCAGATCATGGAAGCGCTGTCCGGGCTGCTGCTCGGCATGTTCGTCGCCATCCTGTCCTCGACGATCGTCTCCAACGCCCTCCCCCAGATCATCACCGACCTCGGCGGCGGCCAGTCCGCGTACACCTGGGTGGTCACCGCCGCCCTCCTGGCGATGACCGCGACCACCCCGCTCTGGGGCAAGCTCGCCGACCTCTTCTCCAAGAAGCTGCTCGTCCAGATAGCCCTGGTCGTCTACGTCGCCGGATCGGTCGTCGCCGGCCTCTCGCAGAGCACCGGCATGCTCATCGCCTGCCGTGTCGTCCAGGGCATCGGCGTCGGCGGTCTGACCGCCCTCTCCCAGATCATCCTGGCCGCGATGATCGCCCCGCGTGAGCGCGGCCGCTACAGCGGCTACCTCGGCGCGACGTTCGCCGTCGCCACCGTCGGCGGCCCGCTGCTCGGCGGCGTCATCACCGACACCGACTGGCTCGGCTGGCGCTGGTGCTTCTACGTCGGCGTACCCTTCGCGATCATCGCGCTGATCGTCCTGCAGAAGACCCTCAACCTCCCCGTCGTGAAGCGCCAGGTCAAGGTCGACTGGGCCGGCGCCCTCTTCATCAGCGCCGCCGTCTCGCTGCTCCTGATCTGGGTCACCTTCGCGGGCGACAAGTACGACTGGATGTCCTGGCAGACGGCCGTCATGGTCCTCGGCGCGGTCGCGCTCGGCGGACTCTTCGTCCTCGTCGAGTCGAAGGCGAGCGAGCCGATCATCCCGCTCCGCCTCTTCCGCAACCGCACGATCACCCTGGCCTCGCTCGCCTCGCTCTTCGTGGGTGTCGCGATGTTCGCCGGCACGGTCTTCTTCAGCCAGTACTTCCAGCTGGCGCGGAACGAGTCGCCGACGATGTCCGGCGTCCTCACCATCCCGATGATCGCCGGCCTGTTCGTCTCCTCCACCGTCTCCGGCCTGATCATCACCAAGACCGGCAAGTGGAAGGCGTGGCTGGTCAGCGGCGGCGCCCTGGCGGCCGGCGGCCTCGGTCTGCTCGGCACGATCCGCTACGACACGACGTACTGGCACATCGCCGTCTTCATGGCGGTCCTGGGCCTCGGCCTCGGCATGATGATGCAGAACCTGGTGCTCTGCACCCAGAACCAGGTGGCCCCCGCCGACCTCGGCGCCGCCTCCTCCGTCGTCACCTTCTTCCGCTCCCTCGGCGGTGCGATCGGCGTCTCGGCGCTGGGCGCGGTCATGGCCCACCGGGTCACGAACTACGTCAAGGACGGCCTGGCCGAGCTCGGCCCGAAGGCCGCGGGCGCCATGGGCCAGGGCGGCTCGGGCGGCGGCATCCCCGACATGGACAAGCTGCCGGCCCCGATCCGCACGGTCATGGAGAGCGCGTACGGACACGGTGTCGCGGACGTCTTCCTCTACTCGGCGCCGTTCGCGCTGCTCGCCTTCGTGGTGACCCTGTTCATCAAGGAAGTCGCCCTGAAGAGCAGCACCGTGAAGGCCGACGACAAGTAGAAGAGCTCCCGGCCGCGCTTCGAGCGGAGGCGCGACCGGGTCCGGTACGGAGCGGCGGGCAGGGGACGGCCCGCCGCTCCGTCATTTCTCCGTCTGCCGGGTGACCATGACCTCGATGCCGGCGATCAGCACGTCCAGGGCGTAGTCGAAGTCGCGGTCCCAGACGACGCTGAGGCTGTCGTGCGAGGTCCGCTCGTCGAGGATCTCCTTCAGGCCCTCCACCTTGTCCGTGTACACCGGGTCGTCCCGGAAGGCGCTCACCGAGTCCGCGTAGAACTCGTCCTGCGACATCCCGGCCTCCGCCGCGCGCCGGCCGAACTGGGACTCGATCGTCCCGTAGCCGTACACGAACTGGAAGACCGCCGACATCGCGCTCGGCCGGCGGTCCAGCCGGAGGCCGGTCTCCGCGATCGTGTCGTGGATCTTCTGGCCGACGGCGATCGAGTTCGGTCCGATGTTGAGGTACTGGCCGGCGCTCGGCGACATCCACGCGTGGCGGACCAGCATCCGCCGGTAGTCCAGGGCGAGCAAGCGGATCCGGTCCTGCCAGTCCCCGGCCGCGTCGACCGCCGCGAGGTCGATCTCGCCGTAGACGCTGTCCATCGCGTACTCGAGGATGTCGTCCTTGGTGTCGACGTACCAGTACAGCGACATCGCCGTGACGCCGAGCTCGGTCGCGAGCTTGCGCATCGACAGCTTGGCCAAGCCCTCGTCGTCGAGCATCCGGATGGCGGCGGCGACGATCCGGTCGCGGTCGAGGCCGGCGGGGCCGCCGCCGCTGCGGGCGGCCCTCTCCTCCAGCCAGACGCTGGAACGCGCCGGGTTCTTGGCCCGATCGGCTGCCTTGACCATCGCGTTCCTCCGTCTGTCAGCGGTCCGTCACCATGCTAGGCAGCGACCGGCTTCTCGGCGCCCGCGGCCTTCTCCGCGCGCTCGGCCGCGGCCCGCTCCGCGCGCTCGGCCCGCTGGAGGAGGGCTCCGGCGACCAGGCCGCCGACGAAGACGGCGACGGCGCCGACCAGCTGGCTGGTCTGGAGGCCGGAGGCGAACGCGTCGGAGATCGCCCGGCGCTCCGCCTCGCCCCCGGCGGCGGCCAGCGCGGCGGGGAGCGAGGTCGCGGTGACGGCGACGAGCGCGGCGAAGCGGGCGTTGAGCACGGCTCCGAGGACCGCGACGCCGAGGCCGTTGCCGAACTCGGCGAGGGTGCCGTTGATCCCGGCGCCCACACCGGCCTTCTCCGGCGGGATCGAGCTCATGATCGCGTTGGCCATGGCCGGGGAGGAGACGGCGATGCCGCCGCCCATCAGGACCAGGCCGAGGAGCATGCCCGCGTAACTGCCGTCCGTGCCGCCGCCGAGCAGCGAGATCGAGGTGAGACCGGCGGCCACCAGGGTCATGCCGACGACGACGGTGGGCGGGGTGCCGAGCTTCATGACGATCCTCGGGCCGACGCCGGTCAGGTTGAGGCCGACGATCGTCAGCGCCAGCGGCGCCATCCGCAGCCCCGCCTCGAGCGGCTCGTACCCGAGCACGAACTGCAGGTGCTGGGTGAGGAGGAAGAGCGAGCCTCCCATGCCGAAGACGACCAGGATCGAACCGCCGATGGCGCCGACGAACTTCTGGTTGCGGAAGAAGTGCATGTCGAGCATCGGGTACGGGGTGTGCAGCTCCCACAGGGCGAAGGCGCCGAGGCCGGCGACGCCGACGGCGGCCGGGACCAGGACCTCTGCGGAGAGCCAGCCGTGCTCGGGGCCGCTGATGATCGCGTACACGACGGCGGTCATGCCGATGGTGGAGAGCAGCGCGCCGAGCAGGTCGGGGCGCTCGCCCTGGGGGTTCTTGGACTCGGGGACCAGCTTGAGGACGGCGACGAGCGCGGCGACCGCGACCGGGATGTTGATCAGGAAGATCATTCCCCACCAGAAGTGGTTCAGGATCACGCCGCCGATCAGCGGGCCGCCGGCGAAGCCCAGCGAGGCGACGGTGGACCAGAGCGCGATGGCCTTGACCCGCTCCGCGTCGTCGAAGATCTGCATGACGACGGCGAGGGTCGTGGTCATCAGGAGCGCGCCGCCGACGCCCATGCCCGCGCGGGCGGCGATCAGCTGCGTGGTGGAGTCGGCGAGGCCGGCGGCGAGCGAGCCGAGGCCGAAGAGCGCGAGGCCGATGGCGAGCATCTTCTTGCGGCCGTAGCGGTCGGCCGCGTTGCCCGCGCTGAGCAGCAGGCCGGACTGGACGAGCGAGTACGCGTTGATCATCCACTGGATGTCGGTGGTGGACGCGTGGAGTTCGGAGGTCAGCGACGGGATGGCGACGCCGAGCACGGTGTTGTCGAGCAGCACGGTGAGCTGGGCGAGGCAGATGACGCCGAGGATCAGCCAGCGCTGGGGGTGACCGCCGGTGGCGGTCGGTTCGGTCGCGGCGGTCGTCGCCGTCATGGGAAGCACTCCTTGTACGGTGTACGGGACTGGGTCTCGTACACCGTACAAGGGCTCTCGTACGCTGTATAGCGATTTCTGTCGGGCTACTTCTCCCGCGTCAGGTCGTAGAAGGCGGAGCCGCCGATCGTGACCGTCTCGAAGGTGTCCTGGACCCACGCGGTGATCTGGGCGCTCGTGCCGTTCCCGCCCATGCCGCCGCCACCGCCGGAGACGAAGTAGTGGATCTTCCCGTCGGCGACGTACTGCTTGAACCGGTCGAGCGTCGGGGACGGGTCGCTGCCGTTGAAGCCGCCGATCGCCATCACCGGCTTCTCGGTGGCGAGCTGGTAACCGGCCGCGTTCTGCGCGCCCACGGCGGCGGCGACCCAGGTGTAGTCGTCGGCGTCCTTGAGCAGGGCCGCCTTGGCCTCCTTACCGACGCTGGAGCCGTTGAGGAGCCCGCCCATGCCGCCACCGCCGCCGGGGCCTTCACCGCGGGTGGCGCCCTGGGGCATTCCTTGCGGCATGCCCTGGGGCATTCCCTGGGGCATGCCTTGCGGCAGGGTGCCGCCGCCCTGACCGCCGGGCATCTGGCCGCCGGGCATCTGCTGTCCGCCGCCGGTCCGGCCGTTCTGGCCGCCTTGACCGTTCTGGCCGCCGGGGAACATCCCGCCGCCCTCGAACATCCGGCCGCCGCCCGGGCCGCGACCGCCCATCGCCGCACCAGCGGGGCCCGCCGTCACGATCGAGCCCTGGTGGCCGGCGTTCACCGTCTCCAGGGTGTACGCGAAGGGGCCCGCGAGCCCTGAGACCAGGCCGAGGCCGGCCACCGCGAGCCCGAGGCGGCGGTCGGTGCGGCCCGAGAACAGCAGCCCGAGCGCGGCCACCGCGCCCGAGACCAGGACGGCCCAGCGCAGCCACGGCAGCCAGTCCGGGGTGCGGCCGAGGAGCGTCCAACCCCACCAGGCCGTGGCGACCACCGTCACGGCGAGCGCCGCCGAGGCGAACCACCGGGTGCGCTCCTCCCACAGCACGGCCGCGCCCATGCCGACGAGCGCGGCGACGTACGGGGCGAGGGCCACCGTGTAGTACTCGTGGAAGATGCCGGCCATGAAGCTGAAGACGGCGAGGGTGATCAGGAGCGAGCCGCCCCAGGCCAGGAATGCCGAGCGGGCCGTGTCGGTGCGGGGCGCCCGCCAGGTGACGACGAGTCCCGCGGCGAGCAGGATCAGCGCGGCCGGGAGCAGCCAGGAGATCTGACCGCCGATCGAGTCGTTGAACATCCGGCCGATCCCGGTCTCGCCCCAGCCGCCGCCCTGGCCGCCGCCGCGGCCGCCGCCGACGCTCCCGGTCTCGTTGCCGTTGATGCGGCCGAGGCCGTTGTAGCCGAAGGTCAGCTCCAGGAAGCTGTTGTTCTGCGAGCCTCCGACGTACGGGCGCGAGGACGCCGGCCACAGCTCGACCAGCGCCACCCACCAGCCCGCCGAGACGAGCATCGCGAGCCCGGCGAGGGCCAGCTGGCCGATCCGGCGGCCGAGCGCGCCCGGCGCGCACACCCCGTAGACGAGGGCGAGCGGCGGCAGGATCAGGAAGGCCTGGAGGGTCTTCGCGAGGAACGCGAACCCGAAGGCCACCCCCGCCCACACCAACCACTTCGCGCCCTTCTCCTGCTCCAGGGCGCGCAGCACGCAGTACACGGCGACCGTCATGAGCAGCGCGAGCAGCGCGTCCGGGTTGTTGAAGCGGAACATCAGCGCGGCGACCGGCGTCAGCGCGAGAACCGCCCCCGCGATCAGGCCCGCGCCGGCGCCGAAGCGGCGCCGCACGGCCGCGTACAGCACCGCGACCGTGCCCACGCCCATGAGCACCTCGGGCACGAGGATCTGCCAGGAGCCGAGACCGAAGAGACGGACGGAGAGCGCCATCGGCCACAGGGCGGCCGGCGGCTTGTCGACGGTGATGGCGTTGGCCGCGTCGAGCGAGCCGAAGAAGAACGCCTTCCAGCTCTCGCCGCCGGCCTGGACGGCCGCGGAGTAGAAGGAGTTGGCGTACCCGGAGGCGCTCAGGTTCCACAGGTACAGCAGCGTGGTGGCGACGAGCAGGCCGAGGAAGGCGGGCCGGACCCAGGGGGCGTCCTCGGCGCGCCCGCGCCACAGGCGGGCGAGCCGGCCGCTCCCGGTCGCGGCGTGGGCCGCCGGGGCCGTCGGGGACAGGGTGGTCATCGTTCGTTCCTTGCTGAGGTCGCCGAGGTCTGCGAGGTGGGCCGGTCGGGGAAGACCCAGAGCCGGAAGAGGAGGAAGCGAAGGACGGTCGCGGCGAGATTGGCCACGATCAGGACGGCGAGCTCGGTGGAGTGCGCCGGATCGCCCGTCGCCGCGCCGAGCGCCGCGAGCGAACCGCTGGTCAGGGCAAGGCCGATGGCGAAGACCACGAGCCCCTGCGCCTGGTGGCGGACCGCCCGGTCCCGGCCCCGCACCCCGAAGGTGAGGCGCCGGTTGGCCGCCGTGTTGGCGACGGCCGAGACCAGGAGGGCGGCGGCGTTGGCGAGTTGCGGGCCCAGGCCGAGCCGGAAGGCCGAGTACAGCGCGAGGTAGAAGAGCGTGGACAGGACGCCGACCGCGCAGAAGCCGACCAGCTGGCGTGCGAGCCCGCCCGGCACCCCGCTCAGGTCGCGGTCCCGGGGGTCGTCGCCGAAGGGGCGGGCGAGCCGGTCGAGCGGCAGCGAACCGGTGGCGAGCGCCCGCCCGACCCGCAGCACGCCCTTCAGGTCGTCGGTGGCGGTCTTCACGATGTGCACGGTCGAGTCGGGGTCGTCGACCCAGTCGACGGGCACCTCGTGGATGCGCAGCCCGGCCCGCTCGGCGAGGACCAGCATCTCGGTGTCGAAGAACCAGCCGGTGTCCTCGACCATCGGGAGGAGCCGCTCGGCGACCTCCCGCCGTATGGCCTTGAACCCGCACTGCGCGTCCGAGAACCGGGCGGCGAGCGAGCCGCGCAGGATCAGGTTGTACGCCCGCGAGATGAACTCGCGCTTCGGCCCGCGCACCACCCGCGAGGAGCGGGCCAGCCGGGAGCCGATCGCCAGGTCGGAGTGGCCCGAGATGAGCGGCGCGACCAGCGGGAGCAGCGCGTTCAGGTCCGTCGACAGGTCGACGTCCATGTAGGCGAGGACGGGCGCGTCCGAGCCCGACCACACCGTCCGCAGCGCCCGGCCGCGTCCCTTCTGCTCCAGCCGCACGGAGCGCACCTCGGGCACCTCGGCGGCGAGGGCGGCGGCGACCTCGGGGGTCGTGTCGGTGGAGGCGTTGTCGGCGACGGTGATGCGGAAGCCGTACGGGAAGGTCCTGAGGAGGTGCTCGTGGAGCCGGCGGACGCACGGCTCCAGGTCCTTCTCCTCGTTGTAGACGGGGATCACCACGTCCAGGACGGGCCGTCCGGCGACGTTCACCGGCAGGTGCTCCCGGGCGGGGAGGGCGTCGGACCTTCCGCCGGACGTTCCGTCGGGCCGTGCATCGGACCGTCCGTCGGGCCTCCCGGAGGCCGCGGACGCGGGTCCCGCGATCGTTGTGGTTCGCATGGCACCGACATTCGCCGGGCCCGCTGTCACGCCTGTGTGATGAGCCTGTGCCCTGCCTGTGAGTTCTCGGCCGCGGGCAGGCGCACCGCGAACACGGTCCGCCCCGGGGCGCTTTCCACGCCCACCTCGCCGCCGTGCGCGTGGACGACCGCGCGCACGATGGCGAGCCCGAGGCCGGTGGACCCGGCGTGCCGGGAGCGGGAGGCGTCACCGCGCGCGAACCGCTCGAAGACGGCGGGCAGCAGGTCCGGCGGGATGCCGGGGCCGTCGTCCTCGATCTCGACGCACACCGCCGAGGCGTCCGTACGGACCCGGCCGGTGACCTTCGTGCCGGGCGGGGTGTGGGTACGGGCGTTGGCGAGGAGGTTGACCAGGACCTGCTGGAGCCGGGCGCCGTCGGCCCGTACGACCCCGGTGTCCGAGGGCAGTTCGAGGCGCCAGTGGTGCTCGGGCCCGGCGGCGCGGGCATCGCTCACCGCGTCCACGACGAGCGGGACGAGGTCGGTGGTCTCGTACGAGAGCGGCCGTCCGGCGTCGAGCCGGGCGAGCAGCAACAGGTCCTCCACCAGGCCCGTCATCCGGGTCGCCTCCGACTCGATCCGGCCCAGCGCGTGGCGGGTGTCGGGCCCGCACTCCTCCCGGCCGCGCCGGGTGAGCTCCGCGTACCCCCGGATCGAGGCGAGCGGCGTGCGCAGTTCGTGGCTGGCGTCGGCGACGAACTGCCGCACCCGGGTCTCGCTCTGCTGCCGGGCGTCGAGAGCCGAGTGGACGTGGTCGAGCATCCGGTTCAGGGCCGCGCCGACCTGGCCGACCTCGGTCCGCGGATCGGCCTCCGCCTCCGGGACCCGCTGGTTCAGCGCCACCTCGCCGCTGTGCAGCGGCAGCCGGGCGACCTGACGGGCCGTGATGGCGACCCGCCGCAGCGGGCGCAGCGCCACCCGCACGAGGACCGTCCCGGCGAGCGAGGCCGCGACGAGCCCTGCGCCGGTGACGCTCAGCTCGACGAGCACGAGGGTGGACAGCGCGTCCTCCACCTCGGCGAGCGGTATGCCCGTGAGGAACTCGCCGTGCGTCCCGACGGCGTACTCGACCCGGTACGAGCCGAGGCCGCCGGGCAGCTCGACGGTGTGCGGGCGGCCGTCCCGGGGGACGGCGGCGAGGGCGGCCCGCTGGGCCGCGTCGAGCTCCTTGACCCGGAACTTCGGGCCGTACACACCGCTGTCGTCGGCCTCCGCCTGGTATCCGGCGGTGGAGACCGCTCCGGCCGTGAGGACGGCGCCGAGCGTGCCGCTCGGCACGCCCGGCCCGACGACGAAGGCGAGCGGCTCGCGGTCCCGCACCGGATCGGGCGCGGGCATGGCGACCGGCGGCCCGGCGGCCCGGTTCGAGACGGCCCGCACCTGCTCGTCGGCCTGGTCGTACAGGTACGACCGGAAGGCGATCGTCGTCACCGTCCCGATCACCGCCGCGACGACCGCGATCAGCGCGACCGCCGACACGACGAGCCGGGTCCGCAGCGACCAGGGCCGCCCACGTCGTCCGCGCACGGGGCGCTACTCCCCCGGCTTGATGAGATAACCCACCCCGCGCCGGGTGTGGATCATCGGGGACCGGCCCACGTCGATCTTCCGGCGGAGGTAGGAGATGTAGAGCTCGACGACGTTGGCCTGGCCGCCGAAGTCGTACGACCAGACCCGGTCCAGGATCTGCGCCTTGCTGAGGACCCGGCGCGGATTGCGCATGAGGTAGCGCAGCAGCTCGAACTCGGTGGCGGTGAGGTGGATCGACTCCCCGCCCCGGGTGACCTCGTGGCTGTCCTCGTCGAGGGTGAGGTCCCCGACGGTGAGCAGCGACTCGCTGCGCGCCTGCGCGGCCCCGGACCTGCGGATGAGTCCGCGCAGCCGGGCCACCACCTCCTCCAGGCTGAAGGGCTTGGTGACGTAGTCGTCGCCGCCCGCCGTGAGCCCGGCGATCCGGTCCTCGACGGCGTCCTTCGCCGTCAGGAACAGCACCGGTACGTCGGGCAGCTCGCGCCGGATGCGGCCGAGCAGGCTCAGCCCGTCGACGTCGGGCAGCATGATGTCGAGGATCACCACGTCGGGGCGGAACTCGCGCACCGTCCGCAGGGCGGCGGCCCCGTCCCCCGCGCTGCGGACCTGCCAGCCCTCGTAGCGCAGGGCCATCGAGAGCAGCTCGGCGAGCGAGGCCTCGTCGTCGACGACGAGGACGCGGACGGCGGTGCCGTCGGCACGGAGCATGTCGGCACGGGTGCCGACGCCGGCGCTGGTGCTTCGCGTGGTCACGGTCATGGCACCCACGCTGTCCGGCGCCGCTGAGATCCCCCTTTCCCTTTCCTGTGAATTCCCTGAGAAAGGTCTCAGGCGGCGGGCGGCGGAGGTTTCACGTGAAACAACGCGGCCCCGTTCTCGTAGAGGACCCGCCGGAGCCAGTCGTCCCCGAGCCCGAGCCGCTCCAGGGCGTCGAGCTGGTGGACGTACGGATACGGGATGTTCGGGAAGTCCGAGCCGAGGAGGATCCGGTCACCGAGGTCGACCAGCCGCTTGCGCTCCGCCTCCGGGAAGGGTGCGAGCCGCTCGCTGAAGTCGGTGAACGCCATGGTGGTGTCCAGATGGACGCCCTCGTACCGCTGCGCCAGGTTCAGGAAGTCCCCGTACTCCGGCATCCCCATGTGCGCGACGATCACCCGCAGCCTCGGGTGCCGGGCGAGCAGCCGCCACATGGGCCCCGGCCCGGTGAAGTTCCCCGGCGTCGGCCCGGAGCCGCAGTGCACGACGACGGGGGTACCGCTGTCGGCGAGTGCTCCCCAGGAACTGTCGAGCTCGATGTCGGTCGGGTCGAACCCGCCCACCTGGAGGTGCACCTTGAAGACCCGTGCCCCGGCGTCGAGCGCCTGGTGAACGTACTTGTTCACGCCCGGCTCGGGGAAAAGCGTCGCGGTGTGCAGGCAGTCGGGGGTGCGGGCGGCGAAGTCGGCGGCCCAGGAGTTCAGCCAGGCGGCCATGCCGGGCTTGTGCGGGTAGAGCATCGCCGTGAAGGCGACCGCCCCGAACCCGCGCAGGAGCGCGAGCCGCCGCTCCTCCTCCTCGCGGTAGGTGATGGGCCACTCCACGCCGGTCAGCGGACCGACGGCGTCGAAGTACGCCCACACCTTGTCGAGGACGTTCTGCGGCATGAAGTGCGTGTGCACGTCCACGAGCCCGGGGATCCCGAGCCTCGCCGGCAGATCCGAGGGGTCACTCGCGCTCAAAGCCGTAACTCCGCTCGACCTTGCCGATGTGGACGCTGTAGCTCTCGTACCAGTGCTCCCGCCCATGCGCCTTGGCCGCCTGGTGCGCGGTGTCGAGGCGCCAGGAGTCGAGCGACTCCAGATCGCGGAAGTAGGCGACGGTGATGCCGATGCCACCGGGGGTGCGGGCCGACTCGTAGCCGAGGAAACCGGGAACCTTCTGGACGATCTCCTGCATCCGGGCGGAGGTCTCGGCGTAGCCCTCGGGGGCTTCGGGACGGACGGAAGTGAACACGGCGGTGTAGTAGGGCGGTTCGAGGCCCGCCACCAGCTTGGGAGTCATGTGATCACCCTCGCCGGGGCGGCGGCGGGATGTCCACGGCGCCCGGGGAAAGGGATCCAAGACTTTACGAAGCGGAGTACGGGGATCAGAACAGCCCCTCCTGCGCGCTCCCGGCCACCGGAACCGCCGCCGCCACCACCGGCACCGAGAAGCCCTCCCCCGCCCCCGCGGCCTCCAGGACCCAGCCGCCCATGACCCGGGTGTCGAGCGCGAGGCAGCGGCCGTCGGGCGCCAGGAGGTGCAGGTCGGGTCCGGCGGCGGCGAGCAGCCGACCGGTGACGACACCCCCGTCGACCAGTTCGGCGACCGTGCCGGCGAGCGGCGGCAGCCCGTCCAGGTGGAAGGCGCCGGCATGGTCGCGCGCGGCGAACTCCAGCGGCTCCAGGGTCTCCGTCCACCCGCCGACACCCCCGGCCCGCCGGTGCAGTTCCCCCACCTCGCGGGCGCGTTCACCGGCGGGCGGCAGGGCGTGCCGCACGGCGCGCTTCCGCTCGTACGCCACCCGGTCCGGCACGCCGAGGGCCTGCCGCAGCACCTCCTCGGTGCGCCGCGCCGCCATCAGCGGGCCGCGGCCGAGCCAGCTGAACGTGACCGCCCCCTGCTCCAGGAGCCGCGCCTCGCCCCGGGCCTCCGCCGTGATGCCGACCTTGGTCATCCCGGGCCCGAACCAGGCCAGGTACACGCGGTACGGCTGCGGGTCGTCGGCGACGGTGTCCGCGGCCACCGAATGGGCCCGGTCGAGCCGCGCGCACTCCGGACACCGCCCGCCGGTGGCCCGCCCCGGCACCACGGCCTCCAGCGGGCACGGATTCCCCCGGGCCCCGGGACACCGCCGCACACCGACGGCCCGGAACGCGAGCTCCTGCCCGTAGCCGAGCGCGCTCACCCTCCCGCCCCGCCACCGCAGTCCGGGCACCCCACCGGCCCAGCCGAGACCCCGACACCGCCACTCCACGCCCCGCACCTCCTCACCCTCCCGAGCCACCCCGACCATCCGGGCACCCCGGCCCTCGTCCCGGTACCCAGTCTCCGGCACGCCGCCCTGCCCCTCCCCGTCCCCTCCGTGCCCGCTCTCCCGCTCCCCCGCTCCCCTCCCCGGCCCCGGTCCCGGCCCCCCAGCACGGGATGGCCCCGGCCCCGGTCCCCTCCTCCCCCTCCCTCCCCCTCTCGCCTCCCTACGGGGGCAGGTTCACGGCAGGACGTAGATCCGGGTCCCGTCCGGGTCGGGGCCGCCGACCTCCCGCATGCAGCCGCGCTCGATGAGGAGACGTACGCAGTCCCGCACGCGCTCGCCGGAGAGGCCGGTGCTGCGGGTGACGTCCTGGGCCCGGTAGCGGACGCCGCCCCGGACGAGCGCGGGCGCGAGGCAGGTGGCGACGGTCCGCACGTCCCCCGTGATCGCCCAGGAGTCGACGAGCTCCTGCGCGGTGAGTTCGACGACGGAGTCCGAGGTGCGCTGGCGCGGCACGGCGAGCCTCTCAAGGGAGTCGGCGACCCTTGAGAGGCTGCAGCGGGTCGCGCGCAGCAGTTCCGCGTACTCGGCGGACCCGGCGGATTCGGCGAACTCGGCGCAGGCGGTCGCTTGCTCGTCGAACCGGCCCTCCAGTCGTACGAGGACGTCGACGAGGTCCGGCGGCAGCACGAACCCGGAGTCCACCGGGGAGCGTTCGAGTCGGTAGCCCCCGTTCCGCTGGACCGCCGCCACCATCTCCGCGACCCATGCCCGGAACGGCCCGGCCTCGGGTCTGCCGCAACCCCCGACGAGGTGGACGAGCCCCTGGAGGCTCACCATCCGCGCCGAGGCCCGGATGCCGCACCGGGCGAGTATCCCGGTGCCGCCGGCCAGCTCCCGCGCGGAAGCCAGGCACCCCGCGGGCAGCGCCGCACCGCGCAGCGCCTCGCGGGACCCGGCGTACCCCAGCCGCTTCGCCACGTCCGTGACGGGGAACCAGTACGACCCGTCCGGCGCGGTCAGCCGCCGCAGCCGGGCCCCGGTGGCCACCCGCACCAAGTCATCGATGTCGATCGCGTCCATCGATCATCACCTCCGTATCGGACGTTAGGCCGAAGGCATATTCAACTGACATGGAAATCAGACAGGTTCACCCAAATGGGGATCCTTGCCGAGCGGGGTGCTCGGACTAAAATCCGAACCATGCCTCTGACCTTGAGCGACGTCGACCGGTTCGAGGCTTCCAGGCGCCGCCTGGAGGCCATCGCCTACCGCCTCCTCGGTTCCGCGAGCGAGGCCGAGGACGCCGTGCAGGACACCTTCCTGCGCTGGCAGGCCGCCGACGTCGACCGCATCGAGGTCCCCGAGGCATGGCTGACGAAGGTCCTCACCAACCTGTGCCTCAACCAGCTCACCTCGGCCCGCGCACGGCGCGAGACGTACGTGGGCGAGTGGCTGCCCGAACCGCTGCTCTCCGGCGACCCGATGCTCGGCCCCGCCGACACCGCCGAGCAGCGCGAATCCGTCTCGTACGCCGTCCTCGCCGTCATGGAGCGCCTCTCCCCCAACGAGCGCGCGGTGTACGTGCTGCGGGAGGCCTTCGACTACCCGCACCGGGAGATCGCGGAGATCCTCGACATCAGCGAGGCGTCCTGCCAGCAGATCTTCCACCGCGCCAAGAAGCACGTCGCCGCCGGCAAGGCCCGCACCGAGATCAGCGACGCCGAGGCCCGGCGGATCGTCGAGGAGTTCCTCGCGGCCGCCACCACCGGGAAGACCGAGCCGCTCGTCCGGCTGCTCACCGCGGACGCCATCGCGATCGGCGACGGCGGCGGGAAGGTCCCGGCCCGCGCCAAGGCGTTCGAGGGCGCCCTCGCGGTCGCGACGTTCATGCGCGGCCTGTTCAAGCCCAGCACCGCCAAGCGCACCATCATCGGCGGCTCGCCCGACGTCTACGCCACGACCGCCAACGGCGCCCCCGCCGTCGTCGCCGTCCTCGACGGCCGGGTCGTCGGCATCATGTGCCTGGAGGTCGGCGCCGACGGCATCATCGCCTTCCGCAACCAGGTCAACCCCGACAAGCTCGACCGCGCGACGCGGATCTGGGCGGCCTCCGACCACGGCGCGCCGCTGATGGAAGCCGCGTTCTGACACCCCTCACCACCATGTGACCTGCTTCACACTCGCCACCTGTCAGGAATCGACGGGCTGCCCGGTTCAAGTCACGAAACCGCGAGCGAGACAGGAGCAGGCACATGCAGCAGCACCGCATCATCGTCCTCGGAGCCGGCTACACCGGAGCCATCGCCGCCGGGCGCCTCGCCAAGCAGCTGCACCGCGAGGACGTCGCCATCACCCTGGTGAACCCCGAGCCCGACTTCGTCGAGCGCGTCCGCCTGCACCAGCTGGCGGTCGGCCAGGACCTCAAGCCCCGGCCGTTCGGCGAGATGTTCGCCGGCACCGGCGTCGAACTGAAGCTCGCGACGGTGACCGCCGTCGACGCCGAGCGCCGGACCGTCACCGTCACCGCCCCGAACGGCGCCGAGGAGCTGGAGTACGACACCCTCGTCTACGCCCTCGGCAGCGGCTGGGACACCCAGGGCGCCCCTGGCACCACCGAGCACGCCCACGAGATCTCCAGCCGCCCCGGAGCGCTGCGGCTGCGCGACCGCCTCGCCGCCCTGGAGGCCGGACGGTCCGTGGTCGTCGTCGGCGGCGGCCTCACCGGCCTGGAGGCCGCGACCGAGATCGCCGAGGCCCGCCCCGACCTCGACGTCGCCCTCGCCGCCCGCGGCGGCCTCGGCGACTGGCTCTCGCCCAAGGGCCGGCAGCACGTGCGGAAGGTCTTCGACCGCCTCGGCATCACCGCGCACGAGAACACCTCCGTCACCGGCGTCGAGGCCGACCGGATCATCACCACCGACGGCCCCGTACCCGCCGCGGTCACCGTCTGGACCACCGGCTTCGCGGTCCACCCCATCGCCCGCGCCACCACCCTCGACGTCACCGAGACCGGCCGCATCATCGTCGACGACACCATGCGCTCGGTCTCCCACCCCGACGTGTACGCCATCGGCGACGCCGCCCTCGCCATGGGCCCCGGCGACAAGCCGCTGCGCATGTCCTGCGCCTCGGGCACCCCCATGGCCTGGCAGGCCGCCGACGCCATCGCCGCCCGCCTCACCGGCGGCAAGCTCCCGAAGACCGCCCCGCGCTACTTCAACCAGTGCATCTCGCTCGGCCGCCGCGAAGGCCTCATCCAGTACGTCACCGCCGACGACCGCGCGGTCAGCGCCGCCCTCACCGGCCGCCTCGCCGCCCGCTACAAGGAGTTCATCTGCAAGGCCGCCGCCTGGGGCGTCGCCAACCCCACCCTCGGCGTCCCCACCCGCCGCCGCCACGCCCAGCTCCACCCGGCCACCCCCGCCAAGGCCACCGCCTGACCCCGCCCGCGGCCCCGACCGCCCCCGACCCCACCAGAGGCCCCCCGGACCGATCCGCGGGGCCTCCACCCACCCCTCACACCCCGAACAACGCAAGAGGCCCGGACTCTCGTCCGGGCCTCTTGTCCATGTGCACTCGGCAGGATTCGAACCTGCAACCTTCTGATCCGTAGTCAGATGCTCTATCCGTTAAGCTACGAGTGCTTGTTTTTAGTTCTTGTCTCCGTTCCCCGGCCCTTTCGGCCCGCTGTCCCGGCGACAGGAAGAACATTACATGACTGCCGCCGCCATGTGAAATCCATTGCCCCCACCCCTTGTGACCTGCGAAAACGTCGGGATGGGGTGGAGTGGGACGGGGAGGGGAGCGCGGGTGGTGAAGGGGGTTGGGGGGTAGGAACGGGGCGGAAGGAGACGGGGGTCACACGAGGTGTGGGGTGGGGCGGAAACGGCCGAAGCCCCGGCCTTGGGGGCCGGGGCTTCGGTGGGGGCGGAGGCGGAGGGATTTGAACCCTCGATGGGCTTGAAGGCCCAAACCGCATTAGCAGTGCGGCGCCATAGACCGGACTAGGCGACGCCTCCTCGCACCTCGCGCATACGCGTTTGGTGCGTGCAGATGATGACACAGGCGAACCGGGTGTCACCAATCGATTCTCACCGTACTAGGCAGGGGGGGTCCAGGGCAAAGCCCAGGGGTGGGTCGTGGCGTGGGTCCGCACGGAGCACCCCGGTTGCGCAACGCGGCGGCGGTCGGAGCGTTAGAGGGGGCGGGCGCGCCGTGCGTCCGCGTGTGACGCCACCTCGTGCTCCTGGAGATCCGAATGCTGCGCAGCCTCGTCCTCGCGACCCTCGCCACCGCCGCCGGGACGGCCGGGTTGGGGCCGCTGCCGCCGCTGCCGCTGCTTTCGGGGCCCGAGGGGCCCGAGACGCTCACGGTGACGGTCGAGAAGAGCGGGCATCCGGCGGCGGACGGCACGTTCGAGCTGACGTGCGACGGCCGGGCCGAGGGGAACCATCCGGCGGCGGAGGACGCCTGCAAGCGGCTGGAGCAGCTGGCGGGGGAGGGGGCGGACCCGTTCAAGTCGGTGCCGCAGGACGCGCTCTGCACGCAGGTGTACGGCGGGCCCGCGCTCGCGCACGTCACGGGCACCTGGCAGGGCCGTAAGGTCGACGCCCGGTTCTCCCGCGCGAACGGTTGCGAGATCGACCGCTGGGCGAACCTGGAGCCGGTCCTTCCGATCGTCCGGGGATGACGCCCGGAGGCTCCCTTAGACTCCCCTCAGTGACAGGCTGCGGCCCGAGGGGCAAGATGGGGCCGCGGTCGATGGGCAAGCACGTGCAGTGGGTCTGGGAGGAAGCGTCGTCGTGAGCAGCAGGCCATCCCGAGGCGCTGCTCGCCTCGCAGCGATACTCGACGCCCTTCCCGACGGCCTCGTGCTCGTCAACTGCAACGGCACGGTCGTCAACGCCAACACGATCGCCCTCGGCATGTTCGAGACGCCCGGTACCGCGCTCGTCGGCCGCGGCCTGCTCGACCTGCTGCCCGGCTTCGACTCGCGCCTCATCCCCGGCTCCATGCGACGCCCCGAGGGCACCGACGAGCGGGGCCGCACCAAGCCGGCCCGGATGATCGCCCGCCGTACCGACGGCAGCGAGTTCGCCGTCGAGGTGACCAGCGCCAGCCTGGAGGACGGCCGCGAGGCCTACGACTCGTACGGCGGCTACACCGGCGACGAGCTCCTCATGCTCGTCGTGCGGGACCTCACCGGCACCCTCGACACCGAGGCCGAACTCGCCCGCTCGCAGCGCCAGACCGAGATGATCCTGCGCGCCGCGGCCGAGGGCGTGGTCGGCACGGACACCGACGGCCGGGTCGTCCTGGTCAACCCCGCCGCCGCGCAGATCCTCGGCTACCGCGCCGGCGAGCTCGGCGGCCAGGAGCTGCACCCCCTGATCCTCGCGAAGCGCGCGGACGGCGAGCCGTTCCCGTACGAGGAGTCGCCGCTCGCCGACACCCTCAAGTCCGGCCGGAAGCACCGGGTCCGCGGGCAGGTCCTGTGGGCGAAGAAGGGCGACCGGGTGCCGGTCGACCTGACGACCGCTCCCGTGCGGGACGGGGACCAGCTCGTCGGCGCGGTGATGACCTTCACCGACCGCAGGCCGTACGAGGAGCTCGCCGAGCAGCACGCCGCCGAGCTCGCCGACCGTGCCGAGCGGCACGCGGCCGAGCGGGAGGCGCAGCAGGAGCGGTACGCCTCGCTGGCGGCCCGGCACGAGCAGCTGACGGCGGTCCTCGCCGAGTCGCTGCGCGGCCCGCTCGATGAGCTGCGCACCCAGCTGGGCACCCTCGCCGCCGACGACGCCGGGCAGCTGTGGCCCGAGGCCAACCAGGTGCTGCACCACCTCGCCGCCGGGTACGCCCGCATGACGGCGCTCGTGGACAACGTCCTGGGCTACCAGCGCCTCGACGCGGGCACGGAGGAGCTGGAGAAGCGGGTCGCGCTCCTCGACGGGGTCGTGACGGCCGGCATCGACGGGGCCGTCGAGCTGATCGGGCCCGGCCGCGCGCAGTTCGCGGTGCACGCGCCGCCGATCGAGGCCGAGATCGACCCGGTCCGGCTCGCGACCGCGCTCTCGCACCTCGTCGCGGACGTCGCCGGTGTCGACGCGACCGGCAAGAACCGGGCGACCGCCCAGGGCTCCGTGCCCACCGACTCCACGATCGTCGTCGCGGCCGCACAGCGCGGCGACGTCGTGCGCATCGAGGTCCGCGGCCCGTACGCGGGCGGCGACCCGGTCCACGGGCCCGTCGTGCGCGGGATCGTCGCGGCGCACGGCGGTGTCGTGCAGACCCACGAGGTGCCGGGCACGAGCGGCGGCGCGTACGTCCTCGAAGTACCGCTCGGTGCCGGTCGCGGCACCGTCCCGCCCGCACCGCGGAACGACGCGCCGGAGGGCGGTGGCGGCGGCCGGGAGGCCCTCGCGCTGCCGGCCCAGGCCACGTCGTCCGGAACGGGCACCGGCTCGGACATGGGCATGGGTACGGGCACGGGTGCAGACACGAGCTCGGTTTCGGGTCCGGGTTCGGGCTCCGTGGTCGGCGCGAGTGCCGATTCCGGTGCCGGTGCCGACGCGGTCCCGGTGCCGGTCTCCGGATCGGACACCTCCGGTGGGGGGCGCCGGCGTGCCCGGCGCGGTTCCACCGACGCGTTCCTGGAGAGTGCGGTCGCGCCCGAGGGTGACGCGCGGGTCGGCGCCGAGCCCAGTGGGCGCCGCCGTGCGCGTACGGGAGAGGCCGGCGCTCCGGCCGAGCTGATCCCGGCCCAGCAGAACGCGGCCGTGGACGCCCCCGCCGTCGTACCGGCCGGTGCCGCCGGGGTCGTCGACCCCGCGGGCCGTGTGGAGCCCACCGGGCGCCGTCGGGGCCGTCCCGCCGAGGGTGCCGTGGTGACCGCCGCCGAGGGCGCGCAGGGGCGTGCCGCGCTGGGGGCCGCCGTCCCGCCGCAGGGGGTCGCCGTCGAGCCCGTGGGGGCGCCCGCCCTCGCCCGGGCCCTGCCGGCCGTCTCGTCCGGCGAGGACGCGCCCGTGGAGCAGCCGAGCGGCCGTCGCCGCCGGGCGCTGGCCGCGGCGCAGGAGCGTGCGGCCGCTGCCGACGCGGGGCCGCGGACGCCGTTCGCGCTGCCGCCGGCGGACGCCGACCGTGCGCCCGATGCGGCGGAGGGCGGCGGTCTCTCCGCCGTTCCCGGGCCGTCCGCCGTTGCCGGGACGGGTTCCGTTCACGAGCTTGGAGCCGCTTCCGGGATGGGCTCCGCTCCCGAACTTGGAGCCGTTCCCGGGCTCGGTTCCGTGCCCGTACCCGGGTCCCTGCCCGTGCCCGATTCCCTGCCCGTCGCCTCGTCCTCGCCGCTGCCCATGGCCGGTGCGCCCGTCGCTCCGGCGGGCGGTGCGCTGCCGGTGGGCGACGAGGGGCGGCACGAGGCCGTACGGGGTGTGCCGGGCGCCGACCACACGCCTCCGCAGCCGCATCCGCTGCCCAGGTCCCCGCTGCCCGAGGAGCTTCGGGACGGGCCGCAGGCCGAGGCGACCGGGCGTCGCCGGGCCGTGGCGCCGCCGGCCCCGCGGGACGGCGCTGAGGTCGAGACGCGGAACGTCACCGATTCCGGGACGGGCACGGGTTCGGGTTCGGGGACCGGCACCGGTTCCGTACCGCTGCCGCCCGAGTTGCCGATGCCGAAGGACTCGACGCAGGGGCGGGCGTTCAGCGTCCGTACGCTCGGGCAGGGCGTGCCCTTCGTGCCGCCCGCGCCGGTGGCCGCCGCGACGCCTGGCTTGCCCCCTGCCGCACCCTCCAACGGGTCGGGGAGGCGGCGGAAGCTCGCGACGCCGCCCGAGATGGACCCGCCGGTGCCGGCGGCGCTGCCCGCAGCGGCCGAGGCCGAGGCGAGGCCGCACCCGCAGTCCTCGCCCGAGGCCGCGCTCGGGCTCGTCCCGGCAGCGCCCGAGGGGCGCGCGTACGCCATAGGGGCGCCCGCCGAGGGCTCCGCCGAAGGTCCCGAGCCGCTCGACGGTCCCGGCGGCGCGGTCGAGGTCGCCAACCGGCCGGCTCCGCGTCCCGTCGACGACGAGCTGCCGCCGGAGCCCCTCGACAACCCGCGCCGGCTGCTCGTCTGGCCCGCGCCCGACGTCGCCACCCAGCAGGCGTTGAGCGACCGCGGCTACCGGCCGGTGATCGTGCACTCCCGCGAGGAGGTCGACGCGCAGATCGCCGCGTTCCCGGCCGCGCTGTTCGTCGACCCGCTGACCGGGCCGATCACCCGCACCGCGCTCCAGTCGCTGCGCCAGGCGGCCGTCGCCGCCGAGGTGCCGGTGCTGCTCGCGGCGGGGCTGGGGCAGGCGACCAGGGAGGCGGCGTACGGCGCCGATCCGGCCGTGCTCCTCAAGGCGCTCGCGCCGCGCGACAGCGAGCAGCACCCGTCCCGGGTCCTGCTGATCGAGGAGCACGAGGACATCGCGGACGCGCTCGCGGCCACGCTGGAGCGGCGCGGGATGCAGGTGTCCCGGGCGGCGACGGACACGGAGGCGGTCGCGCTCGCCACGGAGACGCGGCCGAACCTGGTCGTCATGGACCTGATGCAGGTGCGCCGCCGCCGGGCCGGGATCATCGACTGGCTGCGGGCGAACGGGCAGTTGAACCGCACCCCGCTCGTCGTCTACACCTCGGTCGACCTCGACGAGGAGGAGCTGCCGAAGCTGTCCTCCGGCGAGACGGTCCTCTTCCTCGCCGAGCGGTCGAACAGCACCGAGGTCCAGGCCCGGATCGTCGACCTGCTCGCGAAGATCGGCACCAACTAGGCACGGAAAAGGGAAAAGGGAGGGCGCCCCCGCCCTCCCTTTTCCGTCCGGAGACCCGCCTCGGCCCGCGCAACCGGTTCCGTCAGCGGACACGTTTCCGCGGACGCGGTTCAGCGGACGCGGTTCAGCGGACACGGTTCCGCGGACGCGTTTCCGTCCGCGGAACCGCCGCTCGGCTAGAGCTGGGTCACGTCCAGCTCGCCCTCCGCGTACTGCCTGCGGATGACCTTCTTGTCGAACTTGCCGACGCTCGTCTTCGGCACCGCCGGCACGATCGCCCAGCGCTCGGGCAGCTGCCACTTGGCGATGCCGCCCTCGTCGGCGAGGAACGCCCGCAGCGTCTCGTAGTCCGCGGTGCCGCCCTCCTTGAGGACGACGGTCGCCAGCGGGCGCTCGCCCCACTTCTCGTCCGGTACGGCGACGACGGCGGCCTCGGCGACCTCCGGGTGGGCCATGAGGGCGTTCTCCAGCTCGACGCTGGAGATCCACTCGCCGCCGGACTTGATGACGTCCTTGGCGCGGTCGGTGAGGGTGAGGAAGCCGTCGGGGCTGATCACGCCGACGTCGCCGGTCTTCAGCCAGCCGTCCTCGCTGAACTTGTCGGCGGGGCGTATCTCCTCGGCGTCGATGCCGCCGAAGTACGAGCCCGCGATCCAGGTGCCGCGCACCTCCAGCTCGCCCGCCGACTCGCCGTCCCAGGCCAGGTGTTCGCCGGAGGGGCCGACCAGGCGGGCCTCGACGCCGGCCGGGAAGCGGCCCTGCGTGACGCGGTAGGGCCACTCCTCCTCGGCGGTGAGGCCGTGCGGCGGGTGGGCCATCGTGCCGAGCGGGGAGGTCTCGGTCATGCCCCAGGCGTGGCAGAGGCGGACGCCGAGCCGGTCGTAGGCCTCCATGAGGGAGGGCGGACAGGCGGCGCCGCCGATGGTGACCTGGACCATCGAGGAGAGGTCGCGGGGGTTGGCGGTGACCTCGGCGAGCAGGCCCTGCCAGATGGTGGGGACGGCGGCCGCGTGCGTCGGCCTCTCGCGCTCGATCATCTCGGCGAGCGGGGCCGGCTGGAGGAAGCGGTCCGGCATCAGCATGTTGATGCCGGTCATGAAGGTGGCGTGCGGCAGGCCCCACGCGTTGACGTGGAACTGCGGGACGACGACCAGGGTCGTGTCCCGGTCGGTGAGGCCCATCGACTCGGCCATGTTGACCTGCATGGAGTGCAGGTAGATCGACCGGTGGGAGTAGACGACGCCCTTCGGGTCGCCGGTGGTGCCGGAGGTGTAGCACATCGCCGCGGCCGAACGCTCGTCGAGCTCGGGCCAGTCGTACGTGGTCGGGCGGCCGGCGATCAGCTCCTCGTACTCGTGCACGCGCGGCGCCGCGCCGTCCAGCAGGGAACGGTCCCCGGGGCCCGCGACGACGACGTGCTCGACCGTCGGCAGGTGCGGGAGCAGCGGGGCGAGGAGGGGGAGCAGGGAGCCGTTGACGATCACGACCCGGTCGGCGGCGTGGTTGACGATCCACACCAGCTGCTCGGGGGGCAGGCGGAGGTTGAGCGTGTGGAGGACCGCGCCCATCGAGGGGATCGCGAAGTACGCCTCGACGTGCTCGGAGTTGTTCCACATGAGGGTGGCCACACGCTGGTCGCCGGTGACCCCGAGTTCGTCGCGCAGGGCGTTGGCCAGCTGGTGCGCGCGGGCCCCGGCCTCCGCGAACGTGCGGCGCTGCGGCTCGGGCTCGCCCGTCCAGGTGGTGATGGTGGACTTCCCGTGGATCGTCATCCCGTGCTTGAGGATGCGGCTCACGTTCAGCTGTACGTCCTGCATGGTGCTGTACACGGGGCGTCCTCCCGGTGGGCGCTACGTGGCAGTAGGGGTGTGGAGATTCTGCGCACGTACCGCGCGGTATGTCACTACCCGGGAGTACGGAAATTGCCAGTGATCGCTGGCGAAAGTGGACGAACCGCGGGCCCTACGCCCCGTTTCGCTACCGTACGGGAGTCAGCTCCGGGTCCTCGCGGAGCTTGCCGAGCGCCCGGGACACCGCGCTCTTCACCGTGCCGACCGACACCCCCAGCACCTCGGCGGTCTGCGCCTCGCTCAGGTCCTCGTAGTACCGCAGCACCACCATCTGCCGCTGCCGCTCCGGCAGCTTCAGGACCGCGCGCCACATCGCGTCGTGCAGCACCTGCCGCTCGGCCGGGTCGGGCTCCGGCAGCCCCGTGGGCTCCGGCAGCTCCTCGCAGGCGAACTCGTCGACCTTCCGCTTGCGCCACTGCGACGTGCGGGTGTTCAGCAGCGCCCGGCGGACGTACCCGTCCAGAGCCCGGTGGTCCTCGATGCGCTCCCAGGCCACGAAGGTCTTGGTCAGCGCGGTCTGGAGGAGGTCCTCGGCGTCCGAGGGGTTGGCGGTCAGGGAGCGCGCGGTGCGCAGGAGCACGGGCCCGCGCGCCCGTACGTACGAGGAGAAGGACGGGTACGACGCGTACTGCGAGGCACCGGCGCAGACGGGGCCAGAGGGTGGCGGAGTCATGACTCCACGCTAGGAGCGGACGGACCCCGGCGGATCGGCCCCAGGTCCCGACCCGCGCTCCGCCTCAGGTTGTAGGGGCGGGGACGGCTCCACCTCCTCTGGGTGGAGTCCCCCGACCCCCGCCTCAGGGTCGGAACCTGCCTGGGGAGGAGATCACCGGCCGCGGGGCGGGGGCGGAGGGGACGGAGGAGGCGGACGGTGGCCGGGGCGACCTGGACGGCGGAGGGGCGGACGGGGGCCGCGTTCAGCGCTTCTGTACCGGCCGGGCCCCATGTCGCTCACCGCTTCTGTACCGGCCGGATCCCGTGTCGCTCACCGCTTCTGTACTGGCCGAGGCCCGTGTCGCTCACGGCTTCTGTACTGGCTGTGGCCCCGTGTCGCTCACGGCTCCTGCACCGGTCGGGGCCGGGTCGCCGCGAACGCGTTCCTGGTCGTGACACGGGCGACGGGCGCGTCCACCTCGCTGCGGTCGATGGAGAGGCGGCGACCGCCGTGCGACTCGGCGACGTCGCCCACGTACTGGTGGATGCGGGCGTGCGGCATCCAGGCCTGCGGGTGCAGTACGGACTCGGTGTACAGCGCCGGCTGGCCCCGCCAGCGCGCGAACCACATCACGGCCGGCAGGTCCGTCGTGCCCGCCTTCCGCTGCGCCTCGATGTCCCTGACCCCCGAATCGGCGCTGCTGTAGAAGCCGGGAACGTAGCCGAGGCGTCGCACCTCCCTGTTCCAGGCTCGGACGAACGAGAGGGTCGTCGCGGCGCACCGCGCGTCTTCCCGCTGGTAGGCCTCGATGTCCAGGTACAGCGGGCTGCTCGCGCCCATCCCCAGGGCCTGCGCCGCCCGTACCGCCTCGGCCCCCTCCTTGGTGCCCTGCCCCCCGGGGTCGGCACCGATCGCGTACGGCCGCTTGGCGGGGGAGATGACGCACGGCGCCTGGGAGCCGACGAACAGGGGCAGCAACCGCCAGCCCATGGCGTGCGCCGAGGCGACCCACGCCGGGCTCAGCTCCCGCTGTTCCGGGCACCCCCGACCCCGACCGCCGAAGTAGATCCCCACGGCCCCGTACGGCGAGCTGCGCCACGCCTCCATCACCGCGAGCGACGGCGCCTCGCACGTGTCGAAGGCCTTGCCCTCGAAGTACGCGAGCGCGGGCGCACCGGCGAGAGCGAGGGCATCGGCACGGGTGGAGGCGAGGGCATCGGCACGGGTGGGGGCTTGGGCGTCGGCACGGGTGGGGGCTTGGGTCGAGGCGTGGGTGGGGGCTTGGGTCGAGGCGTGGGTGGAGGCGTCGGAGCGGGTGGCGGTGTCGGCGGCGGGGGCGATCAGGAGGCCCGCGCCGGCCACCGCCACCATCAGGGCGGCCAGCGCGGACCGCGCCCCGTGAGGCGGCGCGGAACGCGAGGACGGCGAGGGCGAGGACGGCGAGGCCGAGGGCGGTGGCGAGGACGGAGGCGGCGGTGCCGAGGACACCTCGGGAACGGGGTCGGGTTCGGGTGCGCGCAGGGGTGTGCGTACGGGGTCGGGTTCGGGTGCGTGTACGGGGTCGGGTTCGGGTGCGGCAGGGGGGCGGGCGCTTGTGCTCATGGCGCGAGTGAAAAACCGCCCGCGCCACCCGGCCACCGCTGGGCCCGTCGCCTCAGCCGTCCGTGCCCAGGATCAACCCGGACGTGGGAACACCGGTGCCCGCCGTGATCAGTGTCCTGGCCGCGCCGGGTATCTGGTTGACGGAGGTGCCGCGCACCTGACGCACGGCCTCCGCTATGCCGTTCATGCCGTGGAGGTAGGCCTCGCCGAGCTGACCGCCGTGGGTGTTCAGCGGGAGGGCGTCGGCCGCGACGAAGTCGGCCGCCTCGCCGGGCCCGCAGAAGCCGAATTCCTCCAGCTGCATCAGCACGAACGGGGTGAAGTGGTCGTAGAGGATGCCCACGTCGATGTCGGTCGGCGCGAGGCCGGACGTCCGCCACAGCTGCCGGGCGACCACGCCCATCTCCGGCAGCCCCGACAGATCGTCCCGGTAGAAGCTGGTCATGGCTTCCTGTCGGCGTCCGGCGCCCTGCGCCGCCGCGAGGATCACGGCGGGCGGATTCCGCAGGTCACGGGCGCGCTCGACGGAGGTGACGACGATCGCCTGGCCGCCGTCGGTCTCCTGGCAGCAGTCGAGGAGCCGGAGCGGCTCGACGATCCAGCGCGAGGCGGCGTGGTCGGCGAGGGTGATCGGCTTCCCGTGGAAGTAGGCGGCGGGGTTGCGGGCCGCGTGCCGCCGGTCGGTGACGGCGACGTGGCCGAAGGCGTCCGGGGTCAGCCCGTAGGTGTGCAGATACCGCTGGGCGGCCATGGCGACCCAGGAGGCCGGGGTGAGCAGCCCGAAGGGCAGCTGCCAGCCGAGGGCCGCGCCCTCGGCGGAGGGCTCGCGCTGCTGGACGCCGGAGCCGAAGCGGCGGCCCGAGCGCTCGTTGAACGCCCGGTAGCAGACGACGACCTCGGCCACCCCGGCCGCGACGGCGAGCGCGGCCTGCTGCACGGTGGCGCAGGCCGCCCCGCCGCCGTAGTGCACGCGGGAGAAGAACGACAGCTCGCCGATGCCGGACGCCTGGGCGACGGTGATCTCGGGGTTGGTGTCCATGGTGAAGGTGACCAGGCCGTCGACGTCGGCGGGCGTGAGCCCGGCGTCGTCGAGGGCCGCCCGCACCGCCTCGACGGCGAGGGAGAGTTCGCTGCGGCCGGAGTCCTTGGAGAACTCGGTGGCCCCGATGCCCGCGACGGCCGCCCGGCCGCCCAGCTCGTCCCTGGCGCGGAGGCTCATCGCCCGACCTCCACGGTGACCGTCCCGGTGACGTGGTGTCCGAGCCCGTTCGCCCCGACGACCCTGACGCCGACCGTGTCCCCGTCCACCTCGGTGACCGTCCCGGTCAGGACCATGGTGTCCCCGGGGTGGTTGGGGGCGCCGAGCCGGATGGCGACCTTGCGGAGGACGGCCCGGGGGCCGAAGTGGTCGGTGATGTACCGGCCGACGAGTCCGTTGGTGGTGAGGATGTTCATGAAGATGTCCGGCGACCCCTTCTCCCGGGCCAGTTCGGCGTCGTGGTGCACGTCCTGGTAGTCGCGGGAGGCGACGGCCCCGGCGACGATCAGGGTGCGGGTGATCGGGATCCGCAGCGGCGGCAGTTCGTCCCCGGCCTTCATGACGGGTCTCCCTTCGCGAGCAGGTCGCCGAGCTCGGCGAGCAGTTCGGTGCCGCAGCCCAGATAGGAGTCGAGCTGCCGGCCCCACAGGAAGTGCCGGTGGACGGGGTGGTCGAGGTCCGCGCCCATGCCGCCGTGCAGGTGCTGTCCGGCGTGCACGACCCGCTTCCCCGCCTCGGACGCCCACCAGGCGGCGGTCAGGGCCGCCTCCTCGGCGTCCAGGCCCTCGTCGAACCGCCAGGCCGCCTCGTAGGCCGTGACACGGATGGCCTCGGTGTCCATATGGGCGTCGGCGGCCCGCAGTTGCACCGCCTGATGCGTGGCCAGCGGCCGGCCGAACTGCTCCCGCACCGACGTGTACGCCACGGCCCTCGCCAACGACCCGGCGCACACCCCCGCCTGCAGCCCGGCGAAGGCGATCCGCGCGGCGGCGAGCACGTCCGCGTAGGCCGCCGCCCCGGGCCCACCGAGCCGCTCGGCGGGCGTCCCCGCCAGGACGAGCCGGCCGGCCGACCAGGGCGCGGTGAGCTCGACGGCCTCGACGGCCGCCGCGTCCTCCGTGCGGACCAGCCACAGGGTGTGGTTCTCGTCGGGGACGAGGACATGGGTGGCGTCCCTGAGCCACGGCACCCATTCCACGACCCCGCTGAGCCGCCCGCTGCCGGCCACTGCTCCGCCGGGCCCGCCGTGGGGCGGCTCGTCGCGGGAGGTGACCGTGCCGGCGGTCGGCAGGGCGCCCGTGACCACCGTCGTGCCGTCGCGGAGGCCGGGGAGGAGGCGGGCGCGCTGCTCCCGGGTGCCGTGCCGGGTGACGGCGAGGATCCCGTAGACACAGGTCGCGGCGAACGGGACCTGGGCGGTGACGCGGCCCTGTTCCTCCAGGAGGAGGACGAGGCCGAGGAGGCCGGTGTCCTCGACGGCGCCGGGGAGGCCGGCCGCGCAGAGGGCCTTCCAGAGCTCGGCGTCGGTACCGGTGCCGGCGGCCCTGAGCCGTTCGTGGGTGGCGAGGTCGCCGAGGATCCGCCCGGCCAGCTCGCGGGCGGCCTCCTGCTCCTCGGTGGGGGTGAAGTCCATGTCAGTCCTCCCCTCCCGCGCGGAAGACGGGAAGCTCCAGCTCCTCGTCGGCCCGCAGGAACTCCAGCCGCACCGGCATCCCGATCCGCACCTTGTCGTACGGCACTCCCACCACGTTGCTGATCATCCGTACGCCCTCGGCGAGTTCGATCAGCCCCACCGCGTAGGGCGGGTCGAAGGCCGGGAAGGACGGGTGGTGCATCACCACGTACGAGAAGACCCGCCCGGCGCCGCTCGCCTCGACCGTGTCCCACTCCCGCGAGCCGCAGTCGGCGCACCCCGGAAGCCAGGGGAAGCGGAGCGCCGCGCAGTCGCCGCAGCGCTGGATGAGCAGCTTGTGCGCGGCCACGCCCTCCCAGAACCCGGCGTTGTCCCGGTTGACCACGGGACGCGGGCGCCGCGCCTTCGGCCGCTCGCCCTCGGTACCGGCGCCGGTCCCGCCGCCGGTACCGAGGGCGCTGGTGCCGGTCCCGGCCTCCGTCCCGATCCCGGCGCCGGCCCCGGCGTCGGTGGGGCCGCGGCCGGCGGGGGCGTACTTGAGGATGCGGAAGCGGTGGGTGCCGGCGAGGGTGCCGGCCGCCCGTACGTCCATCCGCGTCGTCACGAAGTGCCCGGTGCCGAGCTTGGTGGTCTTGCGCGGCGACACGGACTCGATGACGGCGTCGAAGGTGACCTCGTCGCCGGGCCGCAGGGGCCGCAGGTACTCCTGCTCGCAGTCCGTCGCGACCACCGAGGTGTAGCCGGCGCCGTCGAGGAGGCCGAGCAGCTCGTCGTACGCCCCGGAGCGGTCGGTGTGCCCGGAGAGGCCGCCCATCGTCCACGCCTGGAGCATGGTCGGCGGAGCGACGGCCTCCGGCCCCCGGTAGGCGGGGTGGGCGTCGCCCATGGCCTCGCACCAGTGTCTGATCATGGGCAGGTTGACCGGGTCCTTGCCGGTGCCCCCGACGGCGGCGGGCCGGCCCTCGTACGCGGCGAGCAGCTCGTACAGCCCGTCCGCCGACCGCTCCGTTCCGCTCATCGCCGCCCCCTCCCCTTCATGCCGAGCCGCATCCTCGCGACGATCTCGCGCTGCACCTCGCTCACCCCTCCCCCGAAGGTGTTGATCTGCGCGGCACGGTTCATGCGCTCCAGCTCACCGCCGTCGAACTCCCCCGGCGATCCCGCCCGCACCGTCCCCGCCCCGCCCGCGATCTCCTGACATATTCGATACACCTCCACCGCCGATTCGGTTCCCGCGAACTTCACTCCGCTCGCGTCGCCCGGGGCCAGCCGGCCGGCCCCCACGTCCCCCACCAAACGCCAGTTCAGCAGGCGTGTCGCCGCCAGCCGGGCGTGCGCTTCGGCGGCTCGAATCCGAATCCACGGCTCGTCAACGCGGCGCCTGCCCGTCACCGGATCGGGGGTACGCGCCCGGTCGAGCACGGCACCGAAGAAGTCCTCGGCCTGCATGCCGATCGCGGCGAGCGCGACCCGCTCGTGGTTCAGCTGGCTGGTGATGAGCCCCCAGCCGCCGTGCTCGGGTCCGACGAGGTTGCCCGCGGGGACCCGGATCCCGTCGTAGTACGTGGCGGTCGTCGTCAGCCCGCCCACGGTCGCGATGGGGGTCCAGGAGAAGCCGGGGGCGTCGGTGGGGACCAGGACGATGGAGATGCCCCGGTGCGGGGGCGCGTCGGGATCGGTGCGGCAGGCGAGCCAGATCCAGTCGGCGTTCTGGGCGTTGGAGGTGAAGATCTTCTGCCCGTCGATCACCCAGGAGCCGTCGTCCGCGGAGCTCCCGCCCGCCGCGGCCCCTTCCGCGGGGGCCGGGTCCCGCACCGCCCGGGTGCGGAGGGAGGCGAGGTCGGTGCCCGCCTCGGGCTCGCTGTACCCGATGGCGAAGACGGTCTCGCCGCGCAGGATCCGGGGCAGGAAGAAGGCCTTCTGCTCCTCGGTGCCGTACGCCATCAGGGTCGGTCCGACGGTGTTGAGGGTGACCATCGAGACGGGGGCGCCCGCGCGGTACGCCTCGTCGAAGAAGACGAACTGCTCGTCCGGGCCGCGCCCCTGCCCGCCGTACTCCTCGGGCCAGCCGAGGCCGAGCAGCCCGTCGGCGCCGATGCGGCGGAGCAGCCGGCGCTGGGCACCGGCGTCGTCGGGGGGAGGCGGGCCGTCGGGCATCAGCTCCCGGAAGTACGCGCGGAGTTCGGCGCGCAGCCGCAGCTGCCGCTCGGTCGGGGCGAGGTGCACGGCGACGGCCTCCCGTGGGACGACTGAGGTTTCTGACTGTCCGTCAGATTCAGGACCCCTGTCAAGGTCGCCGACGCCCGCACCCGGCTCCGGAACCCGCCCGGCTTCCCCTCAGCACCCGCCCGGCCCCCCTCACGCGCCCTGCTCCGGCACGCCGCACACGACAGCGCGACGGCCCGCGCGCCGGTACCGAAGTACCACCGCGCGGGCCGTCGTTCACACCGCGGTCACGCCCCCCGTCGGGCCGGCTCCCGTGCTGCCGGTCACCACCACGGGTTGAAGTTCACCACGTTGTTGGACTGGGAGATGTGGGTGAAGGCGGAGCCGTTCACGCTCGCGGTGTTGTTCTGGTTGGAGGCACCGGAACCGGTCGCCACCTGCTGCGTGGTGGTCGAGTTGCCGTGGTTGTCCCCACCCACGCCGCTCCCGATGATCGAGGCGACGCTCGTGTTCGATCCGTCGTCCGCGAACCCGCCGTTGTCGGCCTGGGCCACCCCCGTGAAGAGCGCGGCGGCGAGGGGCAGGGCGGCGGCAGCGGCGAGGATGCGGGCGGTACGGATGCTTGCCATGTGTGTTCCTCCGGGAACTGAAATCGGTGCTGAAGTACGGCCATTTCCAAGGCAGTCGGCCTACCGCCCCGGTCGTTTTCTGCTCGACGTCGCGACTCCAGAGTTGCCCACCGAATCCCCGGCGAACCACCCCGGAGCGACCGATTCCCCCGCAAGCGTGAGGACAAGCCGATAAACCCCGGCAGTCCGATCAAAGCCGCAGCTCACCGGGGTGAAGCGGGGTCGGTACGGGCACGGGCGGTGTGCCGCAAGGGGGGAAGCGTTCCGGCACCTTCTCCGCCGACCGCCACCTGGCACGGACGCCCCGGCGCGTCTCCCGTACCGAGCCATCGAGCACATGAGCCATCACGGCGAAGGAGTTCGAGGCCGGTCCGCGCCCCGGAGCGCGGTCTACGCGCCCGCGTCCCCCACCGCCGCCTCGAAAGCCGCGTACGCGGGCGCGTCGAACAGCACGAAGCGCACTTCCTCCACCTCGGTACGGGCCGCCCGCACCGTCTCCACGGCGATCCGGGCACCGTCGTCCATCGGCCAGCCGTAGATGCCGGTGGAGATCGCCGGGAACGCGACGGTGCGGTCCCCGAGCTCGTCGGCCACCCGAAGGGACTCGCGGTAGCAGGAGGCCAGCAGGTCCGAGCGGTCCTCGTCCCGCGACCAGACCGGCCCCACCGTGTGGATCACGTGGCGGGCCGGCAGGCGCCCCGCCGTGGTCGCCACGGCCCGCCCGGTCGGCAGGCCCTTGCCGTAGTGCGAGCGGCGCAGGTCCTGGCAGGCGGCGAGGATCTCCGGGCCGCCCTTCCGGTGGATGGCGCCGTCGACGCCGCCGCCGCCGAGCAGCGAGGAGTTCGCGGCGTTGACCACGGCGTCCGCCGCCTCCGCGGTGATGTCCCCCTGAACCAGCACGATGCGCACCACGATGAGCCCTTTCCTCCGGTCGTCCCCGCCGGATTCAAGCCCCCCGGGATGCGCCCCGGCCATCGGATTTCCCACCGCGCACCCTGACAGGCCGCCGCACGACCCGGAAGGGGCGCCCCCCGCGACCCGGAAGGGGCGCCCCGGAAGAACCCGGGGCGCCCCCTCACCGTCCGGCGTACGGACCTGCCGGCCGACACCCGCGGCGGCGGGATCGGCGCGGTCCTACGGCTGGGGCGGCTTGTCCTGGCCCTGCCCCGGGTCGGTGCGCCCCAGCTGCTCCTTGAGCTTCTCCTGGGCGGTGTCGACCTGGCCGCTGTACTTGCCCTGGGTCTTCTGGTCGACGAAGTCGCCGGCCTTGTCGATGCCCTGGGACGCCTGCTCCTCGTGGCCCTTCAGCATTCCCTTGAGCTTGTCCAACATGGACATCCTGGCCTCCTAGCGCGATTCCAGCCCCTCCAGCATCACGGCACCCCCCGCAATCCGCATCCGCTGAGCCGTCTCCCCCGAAGCCCTGCACCTCGCGGTCCGCGACGAGACGCCGGAGACGCCCGGTCCGACCTGCCGCCTCCGCCGTCAGACGGGCGCCTCGGTCCGGGAGCACCCGTACCGGCTGGCCATGTCGTACTCGTGGCCGACGAGGATCCCGCGCGTACAGGCGGGGCACACGGAGGCGTTCACGGGATTGACCCGCAGGACGTAGACGTCCTCCAGCGCGAGCACCGCGTCCACCTGCTCCTTGCCGTGCTCCGCGATGCCCTGCTGGACGAACTCGAACGCCCCGTAGACGGCCCCGCATTCGCACGCGACCCGGTTGGAGTACGAGTGGCCCATGCCCCCGACCCCCAACTCGGACTCGATCCTCTGCAGCTCCTCGTTCGACACGGGCTCCAGCCCGCGCTCCGCGACCCGCTTGGGCGTCCAGTACCAGGACCGGACCGTCGCCGCCTGCTCCGGGGTCAAGTAGAACGTCGCGGACCTGCCGTGCCGCAGGGTGTCCTGCACGGCGGCGACGACCGTGCTGTCGTCGGCCGAGATCACGGCCCTTCCGCCGCCGACGACGGCCTCCACGGAGTCGAGCGAGAAGCCTGCCATGACGCGTACCTCCAGAAAGGGGCGGGGAAGACCAGGGGTCCACCGACCGCCGGGAGGAAACCCCGGCCGGAACCCCGAGCGGTCGAGGGCGGGCGGCAACCCACACCTGCTGCGATGCTCACCCGCCCCGCACCCCTCCGCGAGCCAGGACCTCCGACGGGAGTACGGGCCCACGACGAAGGGGCGCCCCGGAAGAACCCGGGACGCCCCTCCTCGTCCGGCGCACGCGCCGGCCCACTGCGGTGGGTGTGGGATGTGAACCCACGGTGACTCGCGCCACGACGGTTTCAAAGACCGTTCCCTCTGAAATGATCAGTGGGAAGTCCTGACAAAGGCGTTGGACGTGTGCGGAGCACGAACAGGGTCCCGCACCGAGCCTGCCGGTCACCGCGTCCGCCGCCTCGGCGGTGATGTCTCCCCGGACGAGCACGACGCGCATCTCCACACCGCCGTCTCCGCGGTTCCCGGCCCCACCGGCCCCGCCCGCGGGGGGACGGCCGCTTTACCACCTCTCCGGACCGAGAAACCCCCGTCCGAAGCAGCCGGCGGCCACCGCACGGGATGATGCATACGTACGGGCTGACGACGGTGGAAGCGGCGTCACGCGTACGAGTGGGTGTCGGGACGCCGCACCCGGCTCCGCGGCAGCCGCCCCGCGGGGACGCGCGTCTCCGGATCCCGTCGGGCGGGAGAAGCGAAATGCCCGGCCAGAAGGCGTTTCCGGCCCTCAATCGATCAGCGCTGTGTGCGTGTCTAACCCCAAGCCGAAGCCTAAATTGTTCAGAATGTCACCTACTGCCCCAGTTGAAACTATGAGGTTTCTTCGCCTAGGAGCGTGTCATGCAGATTCGCAGGTGGCTCCCGGACCAGCCCACGCTCATCGGCCGTCACGACTGGCCGGACGAGGACGGCAAGGGAACACATCTGCGGCTCCGGGCCGGTTCCATCGTCGTGCTGGACCGACGGGCGTGGCGCGTCCTGGAGATCACCGGTTACCCGGACAACTCATGGCCGAAATCCTATGAGAAGGCATGGCGCGACCACGTGGAGCTGTGGTGGCACGCCAACGAACTGCGGCGGGCCGAGAACCAGGCGTTCAAACCGGCCCCCGATCGCGCCGAGTTCTACAGGCGACCGGTGGTGCTCGTGCTGCGCGACGAAAACCTGCCCCGGTCGGCGGTGAAGCACTGGTGCGCCCCCGCCAGCCTGGACTGGCAGGTCCTCCCCGAGCACTACGCCGTCTGCCGGGCCTGCGGCGAACTGCCGCCCTGCCACCACGGGGAGTACTGCCCGGAGGGCGGCCCCCGGCGTCCGGAGCAGACCGGCGGCATCCCGCTCATCGTGCCGGAGGGCTGCTGCATGGGGTGCGCCGAGCAGATCAAACCCCGCATGCGGACCGTACGTTTCCCCGGCCCCAACCTCTGGTACCCGGACCTCGGCGACGACACCGCGGTCTTCCACTCCCGCTCCTCCTGCGAGGACCAGGTGGAGTACTACCGCGCGCAGTGGCAGAGCGAGTACCCCCAGCCCGCCGCGCACCCGACCACGCCGGCGTTCCCGGGCTTCGACCACCTGGCCCTTCCCCGGGCCCGCCAGTCCCAGCCCCCGGCCCCGACCCCCCAGCACGGGATGGCCCCGGCCCCGGCTCCCCAGCACGGGATGGCCCCGGCCCCGGCTCCCCAGCACGGGATGGCCCCGACCCCGGTCCCAGTCCCGCAGCACGACCAGACTCAGGCCCCCCAGCACGGACAGGGTTCAGTTCCCCAGCACGCACAGGATCACTTCGCGGCCCCCCAGCACGAGCAACACCACTTCGCGGTCCCGCAGCACGAGCAGAACCACTTCGCGGTCCCGCACATCCGGGAGGAGGCGCGCACCTCCCTGGCCGTCGGCTCCGGCTCCTTCTCGCCGTCCTTCGGCGGCTACCGGACGGAGCCCGAGTCGTACCCCTCCGCCCCTCCGCCTCCCCCTCAGAGCGCGGCGCCCGTGCCCGCGGCCCCTCCCGTGCCCGCGGCCCCTCCCGCGGCCGCCGGGGACGCCGGCCCCGCCGTCCGGGCCGCGGAGGAGCTGAGCCGCTCCCTCACGGACCGCCCGGTCTTCCACAACGCGGAGCAGGCGGCCCGGGTGATCGAGGAACTCACCGCGGCGGTCCGCAACATCGCCCTCTGCCTGAACGACCCACAGGCCCGCACCCACCCCTGACCCCACCCGCTCCCCTCACCACGGCACCGGGAACGCCGACGGCCCCTGACCGTTCCATCCGGTCAGGGGCCGTTCGTCTGCGGTGGGTGTGGGATTTGAACCCACGGTGACTCGCGCCACGACGGTTTTCAAGACCGTTCCCTTAGGCCGCTCGGGCAACCCACCTGTGCCTCGCCTCACCTGCTGCGGAGCGGCTACAGCCTACCGGCTGGGCGCTGCTGCGGATGTACTGACTTTTGAGGGTGGGCGGTTGTGGGTGGCCGGGGCCGGGCGGGCACGGGTGGCCGTGCTCGTGGTGGGCGTGGGCGTGTTCATCGTGGGCTACCTCGGCACCCGGCCGACCCCGCTGCTGCTCGCGGGCGTGCTCACCGGTCTCGGCGTCGCCGGCATGCACTACCTGGGCATGGCGGCCATGCGGATGGGCGGGCGGCTCCTGTACGACCCCGTCGTCGTCGCCCTGTCCGTTCTCATCGCCGTCGCGGCGGCGACCGCCGCGCTGTGGGCGGCCGTCTCGATCCGCGGCTTCCTGGCCAGCCTGGGCGCCAGTGTGGTCATGGGCATCGCCGTGACCGGCATGCACTACACCGGCATGGCCGCGGTCAGCGTGCGCGTGGACCACGTCTCGCACGCGGCCGAGGGGTCGTCGCTCCTGAACGTCCTGCCGATGCTGGTCGGGCCGCTGATCTTCCTCGTCCTCGCCGCGGCCGTCGTGATGTTCGACCCGCTGCTGATCATGGGGGACGGCGACGAGCCGCAGTACGGACGGCACGGACGGCACGGACGGCACACCGGCCACGGCAGCCACGGCAGCCGCAGCAGCCGCGGCGGTGCCTCCCGGGTCGACATCGGGGAGGTCGGGGTCGCGCCGGGGGCGTGGGAGTCCGACGCCGCGCCGTACACGTACGCGGATCCGCACACGTACGCGTACACGGGCACGGGCACGCACTCGCAGTCGTCTTACGACGGACGGGCGTGACGCGAGGGAGGGGAGCACCGGGTGTCCGGTGCTCCCCTCCCTCGCGTGCGGCGGGGGTCGTCAGCTGTCGCCGGTGCGCTCGCCGAGGGTGACGGTGGCCGTGGCGGTCTTGCCGTCGCGCTCGTAGGTGACCTTCACGGAGTCGCCGGGCTTGTGGGTCCAGATCTCGCTGATGAGGGTGGGGCCGCTGTCGATCTGGTGGCCGCCGAAGCCGGTGATCACGTCGCCCGCCTTCAGGCCGGCCTTGGCCGCGGGGCCGTTCGCGGTGACCGGGGCGGTGCCGCCGGCGCCCTGGGAGGCGATGGTGGCGCCGCCGCCCTTGCTGTTCATGTTCACGGTCGCGCCGATCACCGGGTAGACCGGCTTGCCCGTCTTGATCAGCTGCTGGGCCACGTTCTTGGCCTGGTTGACCGGGATGGCGAAGCCGAGGCCGATCGAGCCCGCCTGGGACTGGCCGAAGCCGCTGCCGGTGGACTGGATGGCCGAGTTGATGCCGATCACGGCGCCGCTCGCGTCGAGCAGCGGGCCGCCGGAGTTGCCCGGGTTGATCGAGGCGTCGGTCTGCAGCGCGCTCATGTACGAGTTGCTGCCGCCGGAGCCGTCGCCCGAGGCGACCGGGCGGTTCTTGGCGCTGATGATGCCCGTCGTCACCGTGTTCGACAGGCCGAAGGGCGCGCCGATGGCGATCGTCGAGTCGCCGACGGCGACCTTGTCGGAGTCGCCGAGCGGCAGCGGCGTCAGCCCCTTCGGGGCGTTCGTCAGCTTCAGGACGGCGACGTCGTAGCCCTGGGCCCGGCCGACGACCTCGGCGTCGTACGACTTGCCGTCCGAGAAGGTCACGGAGAGCGTGCCGCCGTCCGCGGCCGACGCCACCACGTGGTTGTTGGTGACGATGTGGCCTTCCTGGTCGTACACGAAGCCCGTGCCCGTGCCGCCCTCGCCCTCGCTGCCGCCGGACTTCGCCTGGATGGTGACCACGCTCGGCAGTGCCTTCGCCGCCACCGCGGCGACCGTGCCCGCTTCGCGCTTGAAGGAGGCCGGGGCGTCGCCGGAGGAGACCGTGGTCGAGCTGAAGCCGCCGTTGTCGCCGCGCTCCGCCGCCCAGTAGCCGATGCCTCCGCCGATGCCGCCGGCGACGAGCGCCGCCACCAGGACGGCGGCGACCATCCCGCCGGCCCGCTTCCGGGCCCCCGGTGCGGGCTGCGCGGGCGGGGGCGGCGCACCCCACGCCGGTACCGCCGGCGGGGGCGGCGGCCAGCCACCGGCCGCGGCGTGGGCCGGCGCCTGCGCGCCCGCCGGGGCCTGCGCGCCCGCCGGGGCCTGCGCGTAGCCGGGCTGGGCGTGAGCCGGGTCGTGGGCGGGCTGAGCCTGACCGTGGGCCTGGTCGAAAGCGGGCTGAG
The DNA here is from genome assembly GCF_042262805.1 of Streptomyces sp. NPDC056361. Taxonomy (NCBI): domain Bacteria; kingdom Bacillati; phylum Actinomycetota; class Actinomycetes; order Kitasatosporales; family Streptomycetaceae; genus Streptomyces; species Streptomyces sp. NPDC056361. Next base: position 49,368 of record NZ_JBHJQI010000012.1, on the reverse strand, counting down.
CCTGGGTGTGGGCCTGGTCGGAAGCGGGCGCCTGGGGCTCGGTCCGGGGCAGCGTCTGCGTCGGGGCGGGCTCGGGTTCCGCGGGAGCGGCCGGGGTGGGCTCCGCGGCCGCCGGGGCCGGGGCGGCCTGGGCCGCCGACTCCGTCGCGCTCTTCGTGGGCGGAGTCGTCGGGGGTGCGGGAGGCGTGGGAGGGGCGGACGGGGCAGCCGGGTCCGCCGGAACCGCCGTGCCCTCGTTCTCGGTGCTCACAGCTCGCTCTCCTCGTTGACTGCGCGGGATGTGGTCCTGCTGACCACCTACTGCATCTACTGCTTCTACTGCTTCTACTGCTTCTACTGCTTCTACTGCTCCAGGGTGCTGCACCAGCTTTTCCCACCGGACGTCAGGCCGCTGTAAGGCGGAGCTGTGCATTCGCACCCACACCTTTATATACGGACAGAACGGACCCGCTCCGGTGTGCCCGCCGCACCGCGCCAATGGCACCATGACGCCGTGACTCACGCACGGCAGCACCCGAACCGCGTCCCCCTCCAGGTCGTCGCCCACCGTGGAGCATCCGAGGACGCACCGGAACACACCCTGGCCGCCTATGTGAAGGCCATCGAGGACGGCGCCGACGCCCTGGAGTGCGACGTCCGGCTCACGGCCGACGGCCATCTCGTCTGCGTCCACGACCGCCGCGTCGACCGCACCTCGAACGGTCGCGGAGCCGTGTCCGCCCTCGAACTGGCCGATCTCGCGGCGCTGGACTTCGGGACCTGGAAGGGCCGCGACGAGTCGGGCGAGAGCCCGGACCGGCGCGATCCCGGCTCGACGTCCGTCCTCACCCTGGAGCGCCTCCTGGAGCTGGTCTCCGATGCCGGGCGCCGGGTCGAGCTGGCGATCGAGACCAAGCACCCGACCCGGTGGGCGGGCCAGGTCGAGGAGCGGCTGCTCCAGCTCCTCAAGCGGTTCGGCCTGGACGAGCCGGAGTCCCCGGCCGACTCTCCCGTACGGATCATGAGCTTCTCGGCGCGTTCGCTGCACCGGATCGCCGCGGCGGCGCCGACGCTGCCCACGGTCTCGCTGGCCCAGTTCGTCTCGCCCCGGCTGCGCGACGGACGGCTTCCCGCGGGCGCGCGCATCGCCGGTCCGTCGATCCGGATCGTCCGCCACCACCCCGCGGTGATCCTGCGGCTCCAGAAGGCCGGGCACCAGGTCCACGTCTGGACGGTGGACGACGCCGAGGACGTCGAGCTCTGCGAGCGCCTGGGCGTTGACGCGATCATCACCAACCGCCCGAAGCAGGTGCTCGCCCAACTGGGCCGCGACTGAGCGCCGATATCCCGACTTCTCCCTTTTCGTTCGCCTCTCTTTTCTCACCCTTCACAGGACACAACAGGACTTACAGGGAGTGCACCGGCGCGTTCTGTGTGTACGCGATCGTCACGAGTGCCTCATCGAACGCGGATTGGCCGGTTTCCGGTCCAGGCCATTGGGGCATCCACACGGTGGCGTGGGGCAAAGGAGGTCTCGGGGGTGGCGTTGGTGGTGGCACAAGAGGTGCCCACGTCGTCGAGCATGGCCGTACCCCATGGCCCTGCCGGCGTGGGTGAGGCGAGGCACCGGATGCGGGACGAGCTGTACCGCAGCGGGGTGTCCGAATCGGTCGTCGACGACGCGGTACTGATCCTTTCCGAGCTGCTCAGCAACGCCTGCCGGTACGCCAGGCCGCTGGGATGCTCGGAGCGGGGCGACGGTGATGTACGGGCGGCCTGGCGGGTCGATCCGGCCGGCGGCCTGCGGGTCGAGGTCACGGACGGCGGCGGTCCGACGCGCCCCGTTCCGTCGACGCCCTCCGTCACCGCGCACGGCGGCCGCGGGCTGAACATCATCGGTGCGCTGGCCCAGGACTGGGGCGTGCGGGACAGCGCGACCGGCGAGGTCACCGTCTGGGTGGTGGTCACCGAGGGGCACCGCCGCGAGGACTTCGCGGCACGCGTCGGCGGCGGCTCCGGCTTCGACTTCCTGGACGCGTACGACGATCTGGACTGACCCCGGAGCGCGGCCGGCGAGGCCCGCGCGACGGACCGGCGAGGCCCGACGCCCGACGCCCGGACCGATGGGAACCGACGCCCGGACCGACGAGAACCCGACGCCGGCTTGGCAAGGCCCCGATGCCGCGGACGGCGAGAAATCGACGTCGGCCCGGCAGAGCCTCGGGTTCCCGCCACGGACGGCGGGAACGGACAGCCTCCGGGCGAGCACCGGACACCGCCCGAACCGGCGAGGACCCGACACCGCCCAGACCGGCGAGCACCGGCGAGCCGGACGCCGAGCACCCGCGAGCCCCGACGCCGAGCACCGGCAGGTCCGGTCGCCTGACGGGAGCTCCGCGCCCCGCCTGAGGGGCGGTCGGGTCCGGTGCGGCTAGGCTCGCGCCCGATACAGCACGCACTCAGCGCACACAGCGCGCAGCACGCCGCGATCGGGAGAAAGCCACACCATGGCCAAGAAGCGCCCCCAGACGAAGGCCGGCAAGACCGGTCAGGCACAGGTCACGAGCGGGGAGATCCCGGTCGTCGGTGCCCGCGAGCCGTGTCCGTGCGGTTCGGGCCGCCGCTACAAGGCGTGTCACGGCCGGGCCGCCGCACACGCCGTGACCGAGCTCGTCCAGCGTCCGTTCGAGGGCCTGCCGGGCGAGTGCGACTGGGTGGCGCTGCGCGAGCTGGTGCCCGCCGCCACCGTGCCGCTCACCCTGAAGGGAGGGCTGCCGGAGGGCGTGCCGTCCGTGACGCTCGCGACCGTGCTGCCGATGGCGTGGCCGGCGCTCCGCCGCGACGACGGCTCCGTCCTGCTCGCCCTGCAGAACGACTCCACCTCCGGCGACCTCGCCCGCGATCTGGCCGACACCCTCCAGCGCGCGCTGGAGGTCGAGCCGGGCACCCCGGTCCCCGCGCGCCGCGTGCCGGCCGAGGGCCCGCGCCTGCAGGAGCTGCTCGACGCGGACGCCGCGTTCGCGCCCGAGGTCCACACGGGCTTCGAGTTCTGGATCCCGCAGTCCGCGGACGGCGGCGACCCGGAGGTCGCGGCCTCCCTGGAGCGGGCGAACGCGGCCGCGATCCCGACCGTGAAGCTGACGGGCGTGGACTCCGCGTACTGGTGCGAGACCCCGGACAAGAACCACCTCCGCTGGGTCATGCCGTACCCGGAGGAGAAGCTCCTCGACGCGCTCGCCCGCCTCCAGGCCGGCGAGGGCACCTCCCTCGGCGCGGACACCCGGCTCGTCGGCTCCTTCCGGGCGCACGGCCTGATGGTGCCGGTGTGGGACCTGCCGACGTCGATGACGGCCGAGGAGTGCGAGAAGCCGGCGGCCGAGTTCGCCGAGCGGCTGGCCGAGGCGCTCGCCTCGGACGCTCCGCTCACGGCGGAGGAGCGCCGGGCGCGCGGCGGCCTCACGAACCGTCAGGTGACTCTCAGCTGATACCCCAGGTGGTATCGGTGACTGACAGACCGACCAGTCGGTGACTTCCGCCACAACACGGTCGGGGGACGGGTAAATCCCTGTCCGAATAACCGAGATCGAATTTGCGAACAGCAGATCTCTTGTTACCGTTCTGGAAGCCCGGTCGCTGGTGCATCCCCCGTCGCCAGCGATCGGGCCTTTCCATGTCCGCTTCCGGCAGGGCCGGCGCGTTGACTCTCAACTTCCTTCGCTGTCCGCCGTGTTGCTGCCCGAGCGCAGCAGCAGCGGAGTGCCTGCGCCTTCGCCGGTGCCCGCGAATTCCGACACCGCCGTATAGGCCGTGGCCGCGCCGCGAGCACGCTCCGGAGGCGTTTCGCAGGTTCCCGGCTCGTCTTGCGCGAGAACCGGGCAACGCACTTGAACGGTCCGCCCGCCGGGGGCCATGAGGGTAAGAAACGCGTCGAGATCCTGGCGCGTGGCGTTCCGGTAGTACGTGCGCGCCCAGACGTCGGGACCCTCGCTCAGCACACAGGTCTGCGCCTCGACCCCTTCGGGGGAGGCGAGTTCCGGACCGCAGCGCGTGACCCGCTCCGGGGCCGCCGGAGCGGCGGCCGCGCCGGGAGCGGCCGGAGCGGGGGCCGCGGGAGAAGCGGCCGTACGCGGCCCGAGACCGAGGTCCCTCAGCAGATCCCCCGCCTTCGCGTCACCCGCGCCGGAGGAGCGTGCGGGGTCCCCCGTCGGCCCCGCCATGGCGACGAGCGGCAGCAGGACGGCCACCGTGACGGTGGTCCCGAGTCCGACCACGCGGAGGTTCACCGGACTCATGGAACCCACCTGCTCCTGCTCGGCTGGAGATCTCGAACGGTGGGGTGAACATATCGGCGGGCAGCGGGCGCCCGGCCTGCCGCGCGCCCGTTTCCCGGACAAGTCGGCCCCGTACGCACCCGTTCGGGTGAACGGCCGTCGACACGACCGCGCCCGCCCCGGCGTCCCGAGTGCCCCGGTGCCGTGGCGCCCCTGCGCCCCGTCCCTCAGTACGTCAGTCGGCTTCCGCCGCCCGGGGTGCTCGTGCTCGCCTCGACCAGGGCGTCGACGACGGCCTCGACGTCGGGCAGCCACGGGCGGGCCGAGCCCGCGAGGGGTGCCCGCTCCCACCGGACCGGGCCGGTGCCCGTGACGGAGGGCGGCAGCAGGAGGTAGCCGCCCTCGCCGTGGAAACGGAGCGAGCTGGGCACGCTGTCCTTGGCGTACAGCAGCTCGCCCAGCCGTTCGAGGCCGTACGGGGCGACGAGGATCGACCACCGGGTCGGGGTCGCGACCACCGGGCCCAGCCGCATGCCGGTCGCGTCGAGCGCGGCGAGGGCCCGCGCGCCCGCCACCGCGGGCAGGCTGACGGCACAGGGCGCGCCGCCGCCGGTGGCGAGGAGCACCGGGGCGTCCGGGCGCCTGGCCCACCACCAGCGGACCATGCGCTCGTCCGTGGTGGCCGCGAGCAGTCCGGGGTCGTACGGGTGCGCCCCGGGGACCGCGCAGTCGGGGTCGGGGCAGGCGCAGGCCGCGCCGGCGGCCGTACGGGTCGTCGTTCTCAGGCCCGCTCCCGGCAGGACGGGCCAGTCCCACTCGACGGCGAAGGTGACCGCCGCGTCGAGCCGGGCGGTCCTCGCCTTGCGCCGGGACCGGAGCCTGCGTCGCCTTCCGAGGATCTCGCGCATGAGCGCTCGTTCCTTTCCGTTGAACGCCGAATCCACATCACACCATGTGCAGGACACTTCACCGTGCGTATCAGCGCGTACCGGGTCGGCGGGGTGGCGCCCCGCGTTCGAGCGGGGCCGGCCGGGCCGGGACCAGGTGGAACCGAGTGGAACCAGGTGGAGCCAGGTCAGAACCAGGTGGTGCCGGGCCGTGTCCGGCGGCGGGTCGGAACACGTTCCCCGCCACACGGGAGGGGGGTGCGGCCTGCGGCATGAAAGACGCCGGGGTCCCGCGTCACGTTCCAGGGCAGCTCCAACTGCCCCTGCCTGTCACCGATTACGTACCCAGCACGCTCGGAATGACGCGCTTTCAAACGACGCCAGTCGACCGCAAAAGGTGCACACCGGGGACAATTTTCGGCCAACTTCCCGCGCACTTCAACCCTCGCGCACGACCTCACGGACACCACAAGTCCCGTGGGGACAATGCTGGACATCGTTCCTCTTGTGCGTGTACATGTGGATGCATCGAGCGGCTCGGAATGACATGGGGGTTTGCGATGCTATGGCGTCAAACGCACCGGTCGGAAAGCCGACTGACATGAGTGCCCCACACATGCCGAAAGTGGCTGGAATCGATGCCACGGTTCCCGGGCCCCCGCACACTACGGCGCCCCTCCCCGGCGTCCCGGCGGCGGCGCCCCCCTCCGACGCGGTCCCGCCGCCCGGAGCGCTGATCCAGGACCGGCTGGCCGCGTGGGTCTCCGACCTCACCACGCTCCACGAACTCACCGAGCGCCTCATCAGGACCTCCTCCCTCGACGAGGCCCTCCGCGAGGCGCTCGGCGCCGGCGCCGCGCTCGTCGGCGCCCGCCGCGGCATGGCCGTCCTCGAACCGTCCGACGGCCTCGGCCCCGCCGCCACCATCGGCCTCGGCCTCGCCCACGCCGACCTCGGCACCATCGAGACCGTCCCGCGCGGCGCCACCGGCTACGGCCGCCTCCTCGACGGCCTCCCCGAGCCCGGGCGCCCGGACCACGTCCCCGATCCGATCGCCATCCGCGACGTACGCACCGAGGAAGGCCTCGACCCGCGCCACCGCGAGGTCGCCGCCCGCCTCGGCTACGCCGCCAGCTACGCCCTCCCCCTCGCCACCGAGGAGGCCGGCCGGCTCGGCGCGGCCGTCTGGCTCTACGACGAGCCCGCCGAACCCACCGACCGCCAGCGCCACCTCATCGGGCTCTACGGCCGCTTCGCCACCGAGCACCTCGCCCGCCTCCTCCAGGTCGAGCGCGCCCGCGTGCAGATCTCCACCGTCGCCGAGGAGCTGCTCCCCAGCCGCCTCCCCCGCGTCCCCGGCGTCCAGCTCGCCGCCCGCCACAGCACCGGACCGCTGGGCGGCGGCGACTGGTACGACGCGCTGCCGCTGCCCGACGGCGCCCTCGGGCTCGCCGTCGGCTCCGTCTCCGGGACCGGACCCAGCGCGCTCGCCGCGATGGGCCGGCTGCGCGCCTCGCTCCGGGCGTACGCCGTGATGGAGGGCGAGGACCCGGTCGCCGTCCTCTCGGACCTGGAACTGCTGCTCCGGCTCACCGAGCCCGCCCGCTCGGCGACCGCGCTCTTCGCGTACGCCGAGCCCGCGCAGCGCCGGATCGTCCTCGCCGGGGCCGGGCACGCCCCGCCGCTGCTCGTCGGCGACCGGCGGACCGAGTTCGTCGAGACCTCGCTGTCGGCCCCGCTGGGCATGCTCTCCTGCTGGGAGGCGCCGAGCGTGGAGCTGTCCCCCGCGCCCGGAGAAACGGTGCTTCTCTACACCGACGGGCTGCTCCGCCGTACCGGCGACGCCATGGACCGCGCCTTCGCCCGGCTGCACGCGGCCGCCGCGAGCGTGCCGAGGGCGGACCGGGGCGACCCCGGCGCCGTGGCCGACCACGTCCTGCGGACCCTGCTGCCCGAGGGCCTCGACCCCGCCGTGGACGGGGAGGACGTGGTCCTGCTCGCCGCCCGCTTCGAGTGAGATTCCCGTGCGATCCGTGTAAGCGGAACGTGACTCTTCGGTAAGAGGCCTTCCGGCCCTGTGCCCCCTTCCGCACGACCGTACGATGGTGGGGGTTCAGTGTCGTACCAAGAGGAGGCAGACCCGTGGCCGAGGAGCTCACGCCGGAGACCCCGGAAGAGTCGACCGAAGAGCAGGCGATCAAGCAGCGGAAGAACGGCCTCTACCCGGGCGTCTCCGACGAGCTGGCCGAGAACATGAAGTCCGGCTGGGCCGACACCGAGCTGCGCGACCTCGCGCCGATCGCCCAGGCCGGCGAGACCGCCGCGCGCCGCGCCGCCGTCTCCGCCCGCTTCCCGGGCGAGCGCCTGGTGATCCCGGCCGGAAACCTGAAGACCCGGTCGAACGACACCGAGTACAGCTTCCGCGCCTCCACCGAGTACGCGTACCTCACCGGCGACCAGACCCAGGACGGCGTCCTCGTCCTGGAGCCCACCGCCGACGGCCACGAGGCCACGATCTACCTGCTGCCGCGCTCCGACCGCGAGAACGGCGAGTTCTGGCTGCACGGCCAGGGCGAGCTGTGGGTCGGCCGCCGCCACTCCCTCGGCGAGGCCGAGCAGCTCCTCGGCATCCCCGCCAAGGACGTCCGCGAGCTCGCCGAGGCGCTGCGCGAGGCCACCGGCCCCGTCCGCAACGTCCGCGGCCACGACGCCGGCATCGAGGCCGCGCTGACCGACAAGGTCACCGCCGAGCGCGACGAGGAACTGCGGGTCTTCCTCTCCGAGGCCCGCCTCGTCAAGGACGCCTTCGAGATCGCCGAGCTGGAGAAGGCCTGCGCCTCCACCGCCCGCGGCTTCGAGGACGTCGTGAAGGTCCTCGACAAGGCCGAGGCCACCAGCGAGCGCTACATCGAGGGCACGTTCTTCCTGCGCGCCCGCGTCGAGGGCAACGACATCGGCTACGGCTCCATCTGCGCCGCCGGCCCGCACGCCACCACCCTGCACTGGGTGCGCAACGACGGCGACGTCCGCTCCGGCGACCTGCTGCTGCTCGACGCCGGCGTGGAGACCACCGAGCTCTACACCGCCGACATCACCCGCACCCTGCCGATCAACGGCCGGTACACCGAGCTCCAGCGCAAGATCTACGACGCCGTGTACGAGGCGCAGGAGGCCGGCATCGCCGCGGTGAAGCCCGGCGCCGCCTACCGCGACTTCCACGACGCCGCCCAGCGCGTCCTCGCCGAGAAGCTCGTCGAGTGGGGCCTCGTCGAGGGCCCGGTCGAGCGCGTCCTGGAGCTCGGCCTCCAGCGCCGCTGGACCCTGCACGGCACCGGCCACATGCTCGGCATGGACGTCCACGACTGCGCCGCCGCGCGCACCGAGATGTACGTGAACACCACCCTCGAGCCGGGCATGTGCCTGACCGTCGAGCCGGGCCTGTACTTCCAGGCCGACGACCTGACCGTGCCGGAGGAGTACCGCGGCATCGGCGTCCGGATCGAGGACGACATCCTCGTCACCGAGGACGGCAACCGGAACCTGTCGGACGGGCTGCCGCGCCGCTCCGACGAGGTCGAGGCGTGGATGGCCGCGCTGAAGGGCTGACCTCCGCGTAGGTTGGAACCGAAGGGCCCCCGCCGACCGACCGGCGGGGGCCCTTCCCCGTGTCTCCGACGGAGGCCTTCCCCGTGTCACCTGCGGGAGGCCTTCCCCGTGCCACCGAGCGTCCCCGGGGGGCGGCCCGTCAGGCCAGCAGCAGGGACGGGCTGTCCCGCCACTTCAGGATCTTGTCGAAACTGACCACCGCGCCGCCCCGGCCCGAACGGTTCCCGAACTGCACGTGGTCGGCGAGCTCCTCGATCAGCCGCAGCCCCCGGCCGTGCTCGGCGTCGTCCGACGGCGCCCGCGGCACCCCGGCGCCCGGGAAGCCCGGCCCCGCGTCGGCCACCTCGATGCGGCAGGTCTCGCCGTCCAGGTACGCCGTCACCCGGTACGCCCCCGAGGGCGACCCGCCCGGCAGGCCGGTACCGGCCCCGCCGCCGTGCTCGACCGCGTTCGCACAGGCCTCCGTGAGCGCGACCGACAGGTCGTAGGACACGTCGGGGTCGACGCCCGCCGTCTCCATCGTGCCCAGCAGGAGCCGCCGGGCGAGGGGCACGCTCGCGGCCTCGCGCCGCAGATGGAGTGACCACCAGATGCTCATGCTCCAGCCTCCCGGCAGCGGCTCGACATACCGTTACCTATTGCCGGACGGAACCCTTCGTAAGCCCCCGAAGCCGTCAAGAGCGCTCGTTCGGCGGATGCGACCGGCCGTGCGCCGGTGTATGTCCGGCCGAAGACCCCCGTATGTCACCCCGAAGAGGCCCAAGAACGACCTTCCGGACCTGCCGCATGGCGGTGCGGCCCCTGGTGCGATGATGGGCCCGCCATGACTGCCCCCGCGCTCGCTCCACGGCTGCTGAGGGCCGCGGTGTTCACCGCGGTCTGCGTCGTGCTGTCCGCGCTGGGCCACGCCCTCGCCGCCTGCGCGGGGATCGCCCTGTGGACCCTCCTCGCCGGATTCCTCGGCGTCTTCGGGATCACCGTCCTCTTCGCCGGCCGCGAACGCTCCCTCGGCTTCGTCGTCACCGCCCTCGCCGGCGGGCAGCTCGGCCTGCACGTCCTCTTCGGCCTCGGACAGCGCCGGCTCGCCCTGGGCCCCGAGGCCGACGAAGCCCTCGTACGGATGGCCGCCCGGCTCGTCTGCGGCGCGGGACCGTCGTCCCTCAGCACCGCCGACGCCGCCCGGATCGTCACCGACGCCGGACTCGACCCGGCCGGCCCGCACGCCCACACCGGGCACGCGGCCGCCGCGCCCGCGGCCGACCTGCTGCCCGGGCTGCCCATGCTCCTCGGGCACCTGCTCGCCGCGCTGGCCACGGGCTGGCTGCTGCGCCGCGGCGACCGCGCCCTCCGGCGGCTCGTCGAGCTCTCCGGGCAGGGCGCCGCCGAGCTCGCCGAGTGCGCGCTCGTGCGCTCGCTGCGGGCCGCGCTGCGCCTCGTACGGGCCCTGCTCGCCGGACTGCCGACGGACCCGCGCACGGGACCGCGGCCGGCCGTCCGCACCGCGGGCGACTCCTCGCCGCCGCCGGTAGCCGAGGCACTCAGGAACACGGTGATCAGGCGCGGCCCGCCGGCCGCCGACTGCGTCCTCGCAGCCTGACGCGGACCGCTCACCGGGAGCGGGGCCGCGCTCGTCCGCACGCCTGTGCTGGGACATCGTGTCCCCCGGCGCGCCGGGCTCCCCCGTCTTCCTCCGAGCTGGAGTGTCCTCTGCCATGAACGTCTCCCGTGTCGCCCTCGCCGGCGGTATCGCCCTCTCCTCCGTCGTCCTGCTCTCCGGTACGGCCTTCGCGCACGTCAGCGTCCAGCCGCAGGGCGAGGCCGCCAAGGGCGGCTACGCGACCGTCAACCTCAAGGTCCCCAACGAGCGCGACAACGCCTCCACCGTGAAGGTCGAGGTCAACTTCCCGCTCGACCACCCGCTGGCCTCCGTCATGCCGCAGCCCGTCCCCGGCTGGAAGGCCGTGGTGACCAAGAGCAAGCTCGCCAAGCCGCTGGAGCTGCACGGCAAGAAGATCGACCAGGCCGTCGCCAAGGTCACCTGGACCGCCGACGGCTCGAAGATCGGCCCCGGCGAGTTCCAGCAGTTCCCGCTCTCCCTCGGCCGGCTGCCCGAGGACACCGACGAGCTCGTGCTCAAGGCGATCCAGACGTACGACAACAAGGAGGTCGTGCGCTGGATCGAGGAGTCGAAGGAGGGTGCGGAGGAGCCGCAGAACCCGGCCCCCGTCCTGAAGCTCTCCGCCGCCTCCGCCGACCACCACGGCGGCGGCGCCACTCCCACGGCCACCGCCTCCGCGGACGCGAAGGGCGGCCACGACGACAAGGCCGGCGGCCACGAGGAGACCGCGGCCGCACCCTCGTCGAGCGACACCACGGCCCGCGTCCTCGGCGTCATCGGCATCCTCGTGGGTGTCGCCGGTGTCGCCTTCGGCCTCCTCGCCGGACGCCGCCGCTCGGCCTGATGGCCGCACCCTCACCCGAGAACCGAAAGAACCACCATGTCTGAAGAGAAGAAGCCCGGGGCGGCCACGGCCCGTCCCGGGCGGCGCACCCCCCTGGTGATCGCGGCCGTCGCCATCGCCGCGGCGATCGGCCTCACCGCGGCCGTCGGCCTCGGCGGCAACGACGACAAGGCCTCCGGGCCGGTCGCCGAGGTCACCGGCGGCACCGACCCGGCCAAGGCCGCGACCGTCCTCGACCGGCCGTTCACCAAGCCCTCGCTCGTCCTCACCGACACCAAGGGCGAGAAGTACGACCTGGTCGAGCGCACCAAGGGCAAGCCGACCCTCGTCTACTTCGGCTACACGCACTGCCCCGACGTCTGCCCCCTGACGATGAGCAACATCGCCATCGCCAAGAAGCGGCTCCCCAAGGCCGACCAGGACAAGCTCCAGGTCGTCTTCGTCACCACCGACCCCGAGCGGGACACCGCCGCCGAGCTCGCCAAGTGGCTGCCCGCCGCCGGCGACCCCTCCTTCACCGGTCTCACCGGCGACTTCTCCGCCATCCAGGCGGGCGCCAAGCAGATCGGCATCGGCATCGACCCGCCGAAGGTGGAGGACGGCAAGGTCGTCTCCATGCACGGAGCCCAGGTCATCGCCTTCTCGCCCGCCACCGACCAGGGCTACGTCCTGTACGGCGAGGACGCGTCCGTCGACGACTACGCCAAGGACCTGCCGAAGATCATCAAGGGGGAGAACCCGTGAACCGCCGCACCACCGCCCTGACCGCCGCCGTGGCGCTCGCCGCCTCGCTCGCGCTGACCGGGTGCTCGTCCTCCGACGGCAAGCCCCGCCTGGAGGTCAGCGGCGCCTTCATGCCCCAGCCCGTGATGGACATGGCCGGCGGCTTCCTCACCATCAAGAACGACGGCGACACGGCGGACAAGCTCACCTCCGTCACCAGCCCGCTCTCCGACGACGTCACCATCCACGAGTCGAAGGACCAGAAGATGCGGGAGGTGAAGTCCTTCGACATCCCCGCGAACGGGGAGCTGAAGCTCGAACGCGGCGGCAACCACATCATGTTCATGGAACTGAAGTCGAAGCCGAAGCAGGGCGACAAGGTCAGCATCGAGCTGCACTTCGAGAAGGCCGACCCCATCAAGGTCGACGTTCCCGTCGAGGCGGCCAACCACAACCCGCAGCAGCACTGAGCTCGTTGACGGAGTGACACAGAGATGACAACCACCGCCCCGCGCCTCGGTACCGCCCTGGCCCGGCTGCTCGTCCTCGCGGCCGCGCTGCTCGGCACGCTCCTCGCCGGCGCCGCCCCCGCCTCCGCGCACGCGGCGCTGACCGGAAGCGACCCGAAGGACGGGGCGGTGGTCGCCACCGCCCCCAAGGAGGTCAACCTCACCTTCTCCGAACAGGTGGCCATGAGCCCCGACTCGATCCGGGTCCTCGACCCGGCGGGCCGGCGGGCCGACACCGGAGAGATCCGGGACCTGTGCAGCGGATCCGTCGTCCGCTACGGGGTGGGGCTCCGCGCCGGACTGCCCGACGGCACCTACACCGTCGCCTGGCAGACCGTCTCGGCCGACAGCCACCCCATCGCCGGCGCCTTCACCTTCTCCATCGGCGCCCCCTCCACGACCTCCGTCGCCCTGCCCGACCAGGCGGCCGGCGGCGGACCCGTCGGCGTCCTCTACGGCATCGCGCGCTACCTCTCGTACGCCGGATTCGCCGTCCTCGTCGGCGGCGGCGCCTTCGTCCTGGTCTGCTGGCCGCGCGGCGCGAGCGTCCGGCCCGTCCAGCAGACGGTCGTACGGGGCTGGCTCACCCTCACCGGGGCCACCCTGGCGATGCTGCTCCTGCGCAACCCGTACACCGGTTCCGGCGAGCTCGCGGACGCCTTCGACCTGGCGGGCCTGAAGGCCGTCCTGGAGACCAAGACCGGGGCCGCGCTCACCTCCCGGCTGCTGCTGCTCGGCGCCGCCGCGCTCTTCGTGGCCGTCCTCTTCGGCGCCTACCCCCGGCGCACCGACCCGAAGGAGAGGAAGGACCTCGCCTTCGGACTCGGCATCGGCGGCACCGTCGTCGCCGCGGGCATCGCCGGCACCTGGGCCCTGGCCGAGCACGCCTCGACCGGCATCCAGCCCGGCATCGCCATGCCGGTCGACATCCTCCACCTCCTCGCCGTCGCCGCCTGGCTCGGCGGCCTCACCGTCCTCCTCGTCGCCCTCTACCGGGCGCCGTCCCTCGAACGCCGTGCCGTCGCGCGCTTCTCCAAGGTCGCCTTCGGCTCCGTGACCGTCCTCGCGGCCACCGGGCTCTACCAGTCCTGGCGCCAGGTCGGTTCCTGGTCCGCCCTCACCGGCACCAGCTACGGCCGGCTGCTCCTCGTCAAGATCGGCCTCCTCGCCGTCCTCGTCGGCATCGCCTGGATATCCCGCCGCTGGACCCAGCGCCTGGCCGACAGCAGCGAGACCGACGCCGACACCGACACCGACACCGACACCGACGCTCGCCTTGAGGCCGAGTCCGAGACCGGGGCCGGGGCCGTATCCGAGTCCGACACCGACACCGACACCGACACCGAGCGTGAGTCCGAGGCCGCCGGGATCGACCCCGAGCGGGCCGTGCAGCTCGCCCGGCAGCGGGCCGCCGTGGCCACCGCGCGGCGGAAGCGGGAGCGGGACGCCGATCCGGAGCGGGCCGGGCTGCGCCGCTCGGTGCTGACGGAGGCCGCCGTCGCCGTCGTGCTGCTCGCCGTGACCACGATCCTCACGTCGACCGAGCCGGGCCGCACCGAGGAGGAGGCCGGGCGGGCGGGCTCCACCGCCGCCGGTCCCGCCGCGGTGCCCGACCGGCCGGTCGACATCCGGCTGCCGTTCGACACCGGGGGCGTCGACGGCAAGGGCGTCGTCCGGCTCAGCCTCGACCCCGGCCGCACCGGCGCCAACGCTCTCCACCTCTTCGTCGAACGCCCCAACGGCAAGCCGCTGGACGTCCCGGAGATCAAGGTGGCCCTCACCCTGGAGGCGAAGGACATCGGACCGCTGCCCGTCGCCCCCGACCGGATCCAGACCGGACACTGGAGCGCGAGCGGCGTCCAGATCCCGCTGCCGGGCGAGTGGAAGATCCAGGTCACCGTCCGCACCTCCGAGATCGACCAGACCACCATCGACAAGAACGTGAAGATCGGCTGAGCGACGTGACCGACAGCGACAACCTTGAGATCTCCCGGCGGCGCCTGCTCGGCACCGTCGGCGCGGCGGGCGCGGCCGGGCTCGTCATCGGCGCGGCCGGCGGGGTCGGCGTCTCCGCGGCGGCGTCCGGCGGCGACGGCGCCGACGGGTCCGGGGCGGGCGGCGCGCCGGCGCTGACCTCGGTCGGCGCGACCGAGGTGATGTTCCACGGGAAACATCAGGCCGGCATCACCACCCCCCTCCAGTCGCGCGGCCATCTGGTCGCCTTCGACCTCGCCCCCGGCGCGGGTCGCAAGGAGGCGGCCGCGCTGCTGCGCCGCTGGTCGGTCACGGCGAAGGCGCTGATGGCGGGCAAGGCGCCGGCCGGGGACACGGGTGTCGCGCTCGACGCGGGTCCCTCCTCCCTCACGGTCACGTTCGGCTTCGGCCGCACCTTCTTCGACCGCACCGGGCTCGCCGCGCGCCGCCCGGCCGCGCTCGACCCGCTGCCGGCCTTCTCCGCCGACGCGCTGGACGCCAGGCGCTCGGAGGGCGACCTGTGGGTGCAGATCGGTGCCGACGACGCCCTCGTCGCCTTCCACGCGCTGCGCGCCCTGCAGAAGGACGCGGGCGACGCCGCCCGGGTCCGCTGGCAGATGAACGGCTTCAACCGCTCGGCCGGTGCCACCGCGAAGCCGATGACCGCCCGCAACCTCATGGGCCAGGTCGACGGCACCGGGAACCCGAAGCCCACGGACCCCGACTTCGACCGGCGGATCTTCGTCCCGGCCGGGGCGGGCGGCGCCGAGGAGTGGATGGCGGGCGGCTCGTACGCGGTGGTGCGCCGGATCCGGATGCTGCTCGACGACTGGGAGAAGCTGCCCCAGGACCGGCAGGAGCAGGTGATCGGGCGGCGGAAGTCCGACGGGGCGCCGCTCAGCGGCGGTGGCGAGACGACCGAACTCGACCTGAACAAGCTCGGTCCCGACGGGAAGCCGGTGATCCCCGACAACGCGCACTCCCGGATCTCCGCCCCCGAACAGAACGGCGGGGCGGCGATGCTGCGCAGGCCGTTCTCCTTCCACGACGGGATCGGCCCGGACGGGACTCCGGACGCCGGGCTGCTCTTCGTCTGCTGGCAGGCGGACCCGCTGAAGGGCTTCGTCCCGGTGCAGCGGAAGCTCGACCGCGGGGACGCGCTGTCCACGTTCATCCGCCACGAGGCCAGCGGCCTGTTCGCCGTGCCGGGCGGCCCCGCCGAGGGCGAGTACGTGGGCCAGCGGCTCCTGGAGGCATGAGCGGGGAGTCCGTTCGAGCGGGCGGCCCGCGCCCCCGGCGACCATTAGGGTGACGGTATGTCCGCCACCCGGTTCACGTATCTCGGCCCCGAGGGCACCTTCACGGAGGCCGCGCTCCGTACGCTGCCCGAGGCGGCGACGCGGGAGCTCGTCCCGATGGTCTCCGTCCCGGCGGCGCTCGACGCCGTACGGAACGGGGAGGCCGCCGCCGCGCTCGTCCCGATCGAGAACTCGGTCGAGGGCGGGGTGACCGCGACCCTGGACGAGCTGGCCTCCGGCGAGCCGCTGATGATCTACCGCGAGGTGCTCCTCCCGATCGCCTTCGCGCTGCTCGTGCGGCCCGGCACCAAGCTCTCGGAGATCAAGACGGTGACGGGCCACCCGGTGGCCCAGCCGCAGGTGCGGAACTGGCTGCGGGCGCACCTGCCCGACGCGATGTGGGAGTCGGCCGCCTCCAACGCGGACGGCGCCCGGCTGGTGCAGGAGGGCCGCTTCGACGCCGCCTTCGCCGGGGAGTTCGCGGCGGCGACGTACGGCCTCGAAGCGCTGGTCACGGAGATCCACGACGCGGAGAACGCCGAGACCCGCTTCGTGCTGGTGGGCCGGCCGGCCCGCCCGGCGGCCCCGACGGGCGCGGACAAGACCTCGGTGGTGCTGTGGCTGGGTGACGATCATCCGGGTGCCCTCCTCGAACTGCTCCAGGAGTTCGCGGTGCGTGGGGTGAACCTGATGCTGATCCAGTCCCGCCCCACGGGGGCCGGGATCGGGAACTACTGCTTCGCCGTGGACGCCGAGGGCCATATCTCGGACCGGCGGGTGGGCGAGGCGCTGATGGGGCTCAAGCGGATCTGCCCCCAGGTGCGGTTCCTCGGCTCGTACCCGAGGGCGGGTGTCGACGTCGAGGACGTGCTGCCGCTGCGGCGCGGGACTTCGGACCAGGCGTTCACTGCGGCCTCCGACTGGCTGGCGAGGGCCCAGGACGGTCGGGCCTGACCCGATACTGACCGACCACCCCCACTGCCGGGGGCGGTCGTCCACAGGTGCGAACCAGTAGTCCTACCTGCATACTTTTCAGTTACCCACAGAGGTTATCCACAGGCGTTTCACCCAGCCTGGGGACAAGTCGACACCGCACTCCGACAAGGTCGACAAATCACCCTGCCGACTCCCCGCTCATCCGCCGTCCGTCCACAGCGCCCGACTGACGCCCACGTCAGCGCCTCGCGCCCTATCAACCCTTTGGGGCGAGTAATTCCCACCCAAATGAGTGGGCAAATGGTGTTTGATCACGGAATTCCCAGGACCGGCAGCGGAAATCCACTCCCCCTCCCCGGTAGTCCACAGATCTTCCGCACAGCCTGTGGATAAGTGAATGCGAGCCCCTCTGGTCCGACATTCACACGGGCCCCAATTCGGGCAAAACAACACGCACGACAACGCGTGCCCTTATCCGGTGGGGCCGGGCGAACGCGCAACGGTAGCCTGGTGGGGTGATTGACCTTCGCCTGCTCCGTGAGGACCCCGACCGTGTTCGCGCCTCCCAGCGCGCCCGTGGAGAGGACGTCGCGCTCGTCGACGCCCTGCTCTCCGCCGATGAGCGGCGCAGGTCGTCCGGCGTCCGCTTCGACGAGCTCCGATCCGAGCAGAAGGCGCTCGGCAAGCTGATCCCCAAGGCCACCCCCGAGGAGCGCGCAGAGCTCCTCCAGAAGGCCGAGCAGCTCAAGACCGACGTCAAGGCCGCCGAGGCCGAACAGAACGACGCCGACGAGACCGCCAAGCGCCTCCTGCTCCAGCTCGGGAACATCGTCCACACGGACGTCCCGGTCGGCGGCGAGGAGGACTTCGTCGTCCTGGAGACGCACGGCACCATCCGCGACTTCGCGGCCGAGGGCTTCGAGCCCAAGGACCACCTGGAGCTCGGCGAGGCGCTCGGCGCCATCGACGTCGAGCGGGGCGCCAAGGTCTCCGGCTCGCGCTTCTACTACCTGACCGGCGTCGGCGCGCTCCTGGAGCTCGCCCTGGTCAACGCGGCGATCGCGCAGGCCACCGAGGCCGGCTTCATCCCCATGCTGACCCCCGCGCTGGTCCGTCCGCGCGCCATGGAGGGCACCGGCTTCCTCGGCCAGGCCGCGGAGAACGTGTACCACCTGGAGAAGGACGACTACTACCTCGTCGGCACGTCCGAGGTGCCCCTCGCGGCGTACCACATGGACGAGATCATCGACGCCGACAAGCTGCCGCTGCGGTACGCGGGCTTCTCGCCCTGCTTCCGCCGCGAGGCCGGCACGTACGGCAAGGACACCCGGGGCATCTTCCGCGTCCACCAGTTCGACAAGGTCGAGATGTTCTCGTACGTCGCGCCGGAGGACGCCGAGGCCGAGCACAAGCGTCTCCTGGAGTGGGAGAAGCAGTGGCTGACCGGTCTTGAGCTGCCGTTCCAGGTGATCGACGTCGCCACCGGCGACCTCGGCGCCTCGGCCTCCCGCAAGTTCGACTGCGAGGCGTGGATCCCGACCCAGGGCAAGTACCGCGAGCTGACCTCCGCGTCGAACTGCGACAGCTTCCAGGCCCGTCGCCTCTCCGTCCGCATGCGCGACGAGCAGGGCGGCAAGAAGACCGTGCAGCCGCTGGCCACCCTGAACGGCACGCTGTGCGCCGTACCGCGCACGATCGTGGCGATCCTGGAGAACCACCAGCTCGCCGACGGTTCGGTGCGGGTGCCCGAGGTCCTGCGGCCCTACCTCGGCGGCCGCGAGGTCCTGGAGCCGATCGCCAAGTGAGCCCCTTCCCCTACCGCCTGGTCGCGACGGACCTCGACGGCACGCTGCTGCGTTCCGACGAGTCCGTCTCGGACCGTACGCGGGACGCGCTCGCCGCCGTCACGGCGGCGGGCGCCGCGCACATCGTGGTCACCGGCCGGGCGGTGCCCTGGACCCGGCACATCCTCGACGACCTCGGCTACGAGGGGATCGCGGTCTGTGGGCAGGGCGCGCAGGTCTACCACGCCGGCGAGCACCGGCTGCTGACCTCGCTGACCCTGGACCGGCAGCTCGCGGGGCTCGCCCTGTCCAAGATCGAGGCCGAGGTGGGCCCGCTGGCCCTGGCCGCGAGCCGTGACGGTCTGGAAGGCGAGGTCCTGATGGGCCCCGGCTACCGGGCGCAGGAAGGGCCCCTGCCGTACGTGCCGTACCAGGACCCGGCGGAGCTGTGGTCGGCGCCGCTGACCAAGCTGTACATCCAGCACCCGACGCTGACCGACGACGAGCTGACCGGGGCCGCCCGTGAGACCGTCGGCGGGCTCGTCGACGTCGTCATGGCCGGGCCCGGCATCGTGGAGATCCTCCCGCTCGGCCTGAGCAAGGCGACCGGCCTCTCCCTCGCGGCCCGCCGCCTCGGCGTGAAGGCCGCGGAGACGATCGCCTTCGGCGACATGCCGAACGACATCCCGATGTTCGGCTGGGCGGCCCACGGCGTGGCCATGGGGAACGCGCACGCGGAGCTCCGGGCGGTGGCCGACGAGGTGACCGCCTCCAACGAGGAGGACGGCATCGCGGTCGTCCTGGAACGGCTGCTGTCGGCCTGACCCCTGACCCTCCGAAACACGACGAAGGCCACCCTCCGGGGTGGCCTTCGTCGTGCGCGGCGGAGGATGCGCGGATCGAACGCGCGCGGGGTCTCCCCCGACTACGGCTTAGCAAGCCGCTGCCTTACCACTCGGCCAATCCTCCGGGAGGGAGCGGCCCGCGCGGACGGATCCACGCGCTCGAAGCGGCCGCTCCCCTTCGGGAGATCCCCCGTGTCCCCCGTACAACTAGTCTGCGCCGGGCCCCTGTTCGAGTGCGACCGATTTTTCTCCCCGGGTCAGCGGGTAGCAGGCGAGTCCGATCGCCAGCGAAATGGCGTGCCCGAGGTCGGTGTACGTCCGGTCGGCGGCGAGCGGTACGAGGAAGAAGGCGAGCAGTCCGGCGAGGTAGAGCCAGCGCCAGGGGCGCGGCAGCCGGTAGGTCAGGATCCCGGCCGAGGCGGCGAGCCCGTAGCTGACCCCGATGTCGACGACGTGCGCCATGCTGCGCGGCACGTCGTGGAGTTGGATGGCCGCGAGGACCACCTGCTGGCTGATGAGCGTCGCCGCGACATGGGCCGTCGCGACGGTGAAGAGCCATTTCGGGGTGCCGAGCCAGCGTTCCACGGGCGCGTGCAGGACCTCGAAGAGCACCGCGTACAGCAGGAGGTCGGCCGGGTCCTCGATCCAGAACGCGCTGCCGAGCAGGGCCCGCAGCGGGTGGTGGGCGAGCTGGTGGAGATTGCTGCTGTTGCGGTGGAGGAGATAGGTGTCCAGACCGGCCGGGGAGAGCGCGATGACGAGGCTGGTGAGTGCGATGACCGCCAGCCACACATGCGTACCGGGTGACGAACGCACCCACGACCTGATCGGCCGGGACGGTTCGCCACCCGGAGAGGTTTTGCTCGGCACCTTTCAGTGCCTATCACCCCGAGATGGGAGAAACCTCAGAAATTGATCATGTGTCCGGCAATACCGTGGATCGCTTCCTTCACGGCCTCGCCCAGGGTCGGGTGCGCGTGCACGTTCCGGGCGACCTCGTGGACGGTGAGGTCCCACTGCTGGGCCAGGGTCAGCTCGGGCAGCAGCTCGGTGACGTCCGGGCCGATCAGGTGGGCGCCGATGATCTCGCCGTGGGTGCCGTCGGCGATGATCTTCACGAAGCCGGTGGCGTCGCCGAGACCGTGCGCCTTGCCGTTCGCCACGAACGGGAACTTGGCGACCTTGACGTCGAAGCCCTTCTCGCGGGCCTGCGCCTCGGTCCAGCCGAAGCTGGCGATCTGCGGCTGGCAGTAGGTCGCGCGCGGGATCATCGGGTAGTCGAGCTCCATCGTCTCGGCGTCCCCGATGGTCTCGGCCGCGATGACGCCCATGGCCTCGGCGGTGTGCGCGAGCATCAGCTTCGCGGTGACGTCGCCGATGGCGTAGATGTGCGGCACGGAGGTGCGGCAGCGGCCGTCGACGTCGATCGCACCGCGCTCGGTGAGGGCGACACCGGTGGCCTCCAGGCCGTAGCCGGTGACGTTCGGGGCGAAGCCGATGGCCTGCAGGACCTTGTCGGCCTCCAGGACCTTCTGGACGCCGTCCTTGCCCGTGACGGTGACGCGGACCTGCGGGCCGGACTCGTCGATGGCCTCGACGCGGGTCGAGGTCAGGACGTCGATGCCGAGCTTGCGGTACTGCTTCGCCAGCTCCTTGGAGACCTCTTCGTCCTCCAGCGGGGCGATCCGGTCGAGGAACTCGACGATCGTGACCTTGGTGCCGTAGTTGTTGAGGACGTACGCGAACTCGATGCCGATCGCGCCGGCACCGGCGATGATGATCGACTGCGGCGCGTCCTCGGCGAGGATCTGCTGCTCGTACGACACGACGCGGTCGCTGAGGGCGGTGCCCGGGAGCAGTCGCGGGGTGGCGCCGGTGGCGATGATGCAGTTGTCGAACTGGATCGTCTCCGAGGTGCCGTCGGACTTGGCGACCTGGAGGGTGTTCGCGTCGAGGAAGGTTCCCCGGCCGTCGAACTCGGTGATCCCGTTCTTCTTCATGAGGAAGTGGACGCCCTTGACGCGGCCGTCCGCGACCGAGCGGCTGCGGCGGAACGCCTCGGTGTAGTCGAAGGAGACGGTGCCGTCCACCTTGATGCCGAAGGTCTTGGCCTCGTGGTTGAAGATGTGGGCCAGTTCCGCGTTGCGCAGCAGTGCCTTGGTGGGGATGCAGCCGACGTTCAGGCAGACACCGCCCCAGTACTTCTCCTCGACGACCGCGACCCGCTTGCCCAGCTGGGCGGCGCGGATGGCGGCGACGTAGCCGCCGGGGCCAGCTCCGAGTACGACGACGTCGAAGCGGTCTGACATGACTGACTCCCGAGGGTGGTGAGGGTGTTCGGTCCACGTACGGCCCCACAGTAGTCCGGCGCTCCTCGGACGGTCAGGCGGGCAGTTGTAGGATGACTGGACAACCGGGCGAATAGAGAGGTCGGAACGGAATGGCACTCACAGCGGCGGGGCGGACCTCGCTGGTGGACTCCGTCGTGGAACAGCTGCGCGCACAGCTCGCCGAGGGCGAATGGTCGGTCGGCGACCGCCTCCCGACCGAGCACGACCTCGCACAGCAGCTCGGCGTGGGCCGCAACACCGTCCGCGAGGCCGTCCGGGTCCTCGTCCACGCCGGCCTCCTGGAGTCCCGCCAGGGCAACGGCACCTTCGTCCGGTCGACCGCCGACCCGACCGCCGTGCTGCGCGGAATGCGCCACGCGGGCGCGTCCGACGTCCTCGAACTGCGGATCGCCCTGGAGGCCGAGGCGGCCCGGCTCGCGGCCGACCGGCGCGACACCCACGACCTGCTGCGCCTGCGGGCGGCCCTGACCGGCCTGCGGGAGGAGGGCGACCGGGACGCGGACGCGGACCTCGCCTTCCACCTGGCGGTCGTGGGCGCGACCCACAACGCGGCGTTCGTCGAGGTGTACCGCTTCTTCTCCGCCCAGGTGCACGAGGTGCTGGTGGAAGCCCTCGGCGACCAGGCGATGCCGCCGGTCGACATCGACGCCCACGAGGCACTGGTGACGGCGATCGAGGCGGGCGACCCGGAGGCGGCGGAGCGGCAGGCCCGCGAGCTGCTCCGGGTCCCGATGGAGACGGTCGCCGCCCTGACCGAACAGCACCGATGAGCACCGGAGCACGCGCGGAGCAGGAGACCCGCGCGGCGGCGCCGACCGGCGCGGGGACGGCGGCCGAAGCGGGGACGGGGGCTGCGGCACTGCCGGCGGCCGGACGGGTGGCCGCCCGGCGTGCGCTGCTCGCCCACCCGGCGGTGCTCCTGACCGGCATCGTGCTCGCCTCGCTGAACATGCGGGTCGCGCTGGCGAGCGTGGCGCCCCTGGTCGGCGAGATGTCCGAGGACTTCGGGCTCTCCTCCACGGCGAGCTCGCTGGTGACCTCGGTGCCCGTGCTGTTCCTCGGGGTGGGGGCGCTGGTGGCCCCCTGGCTCGGTCGCCGCTTCGGTGCCGAGCGCGTGCTGTTCGCGGCGCTCCTGCTGCTCGGCGCCGGCATCCTCGCGCGCGTCCTGCCGTCCGTGTTCGCGCTCTACGGCGGCGGGATCCTCGTCGGCACCGCGATAGCCCTGCTCAACGTACTGACGCCGGGTCTGATCAAGCGGGACTTCCCGGACCGGGCCGCGGCGATGACCTCCGTCTACACGGGCGCGATGATCGCCGGCGCGACGGTGGCCGCGGCGGCCGCGGTGCCGCTGGAGAAGGCGCTGGGCGGCGGCTGGCAGGCCTCGCTCGGCGTCTGGTCACTGCTCGCCGTGGTCGCGGCCCTCGCCTGGCTGCCGCAGGTGGTGGTCGCCCGCGGCCGTACGGGCCCGGGCGTACGGGCCGTCCCGGCCGGCGGTGCCCGACCGGTGCGCGTCTGGCGCTCCGCGCTCGCCTGGCAGGTCACGCTGTTCATGGGGCTGCAGTCGCTGTGGTCGTACGTCCTGATCGCCTGGATGCCGACGATGTTCACCGACCACGGGATGAGCCGCTCCACCGCCGGGGTGGTCTTCGCCTTCAACAACCTGATCCAGGTCGCCGGCGCCTTCCTGGTGCCGCTGCTGGCCGGCCGGATGCGGAGCCAGCGCCCGCTGATCGTCCTCGTCACCACGCTGGTGGCGGCCGGTTACGCCGGACTGATGACGGCGCCCGTGCAGGGCGCCTGGCTCTGGTCCGCGGTGCTCGGCGTCGGCCAGGGCGGCGCGGTGGGCCTCGCCCTGACCCTGATCGTGCTGCGGTCCGGGGACGCGGTGACCGCGGCCAGGCTGTCCGGGATGGCCCAGACGGTCGGCTATCTGCTCGCCGCGGCCGGTCCGCTGGCGGCCGGCGCCCTCCACCAGGCCACCGGCTCCTGGACCCTGCCGATCTGCGTGGTCCTCGGCGTCTGCGCGGCGGCCCTCGCCGTCGGCCTGCTCGCGGCCCGCGACCGGACGGTGTGAACCGGGCGGTGTGAATCGGGCGGTGCGAGCCGGGCGGTGCGAGCCGGGCGGTTTGCACCGGAGCGTGTGAACCGGAGCGTGTGAACCGGGCGGTGGGCGGGGAAGGCGGGGGCGGGGCGGCTCCGGGGTGGGGCTCCCGGGGGCGGGGGACGCCCCCGGAGCCGTACCGCTTCCTTCTTCGGGACTACTCCTCGCCCGCGAGCTTCAGGGTGCGGAGTTTGTGGCCGGCGAACCAGGTCGCCGCGACCGTGACGGCGATGAGGAGCACCGAGGCCGTCGGGAGCGCGACGTCCGAGGTGACCAGGCCGTCACCGGTGACCTTCTCCGCGAGGGCCAGCGCCCACTGCTGGACGCTCAGGGTCTTCGCTCCGGCGATCAGGGAGCCGAAGAGCGCCTCCCACACCAGGGCGTAGACCAGGCCGATCACCACGGCGTGCCGGCTGACCGTGCCGAGCAGCAGGAACACCGCGCTGTAGGCGATGGACGCCACCAGCGCCGCCACCGTGTACGCGACGGCCACCTGCTGGCCGTTGCCGTTGAGGATGAATCCGGCGATCAGCGTCGGGACCGCGGAGAAGACCATCGTGACCGCGACGGCCACGATCAGCTTGGTGAAGATGATCGTCGGCCGCTTCACCGGCTTGGACAGCAGATAGACGATCGAGCCGTCGTCGATCTCCGGTCCGATCGCTCCCGTACCGGCGATCACGCCGATCAGCGGGACCATCGTGGCCAGCGCGAAGCCGCCGAGGACGTCGGCCGCGACCTGGTCGTCCGCGCCGTTGAAGCCGCGGACCGCCGCCGAGATGAGCAGCAGCATGCCGGGCAGCAGGAAGAGGATCAGCGCCCTGCGGCGGCCGAGGAGGGCCCGGTAGGTGAGCCGGGCGACTGTGGGGTTGTACATCGGTCAGGCTCCTTTCAGGCCGCGACGAGGTACGAGAAGACCGATTCGAGGGACTCGTCCGAGGGCGAGACCGTCAGCAGACGGATCCCGCGCTCCTTCGCGACCTTCGGCAGCAGCTCCGTGAACCGCCCGAAGTCCACCGCCTGCACGCGCAGTCCGCCCTCCACGTGGTCGACCTCGATGCCCGCCGTCGACGGGTCGGCGATCAGCGCCGCGGCCAGGGCCCGGTCGTCGCTGGAGCGGACGAGATAGCGGTGCGGCCGGTCGGTCATCAACCGGCGGATCTTGCGGAAGTCGCCGGAAGCCGCGTGGCGCCCGGCCACGATCACCTCGATGTGGGAGGCGAGCTGCTCGACCTCCTCCAGGATGTGCGAGGAGAACAGGACCGTGCGGCCCTCCGCGCCCATCCGCCGCAGCAGGTCCATCAACTGCATGCGCTGGCGCGGGTCCATGCCGTTGAACGGCTCGTCGAGCAGCAGCACCGACGGCTCGTGCACGAGCGCCGAGGCCATCTTCACGCGCTGCCGCATGCCCTTGCTGTACGTGGAGATCCGGCGGTCCTGGGCGTACTCCATCTCGACCGTGGCCAGCGCCCGCTGGGCCTCCGTCGAGCCGAGGCCCTGCAGCTCCGCGTTCGCCTGGACGAATTCGCGGCCGGTGAGGAAGTCGTACATCGCCTCCCGCTCCGGCACGACGCCGATCTCGCGGTAGACCGACTCGTTCCCCCAGATCTTCGCGCCGTCGAGGGTGACGGTGCCGGTGGAGGGGTCGAGGAAGCCGCCCATCATGTTGATCAGGGTGGACTTCCCCGCGCCGTTGGGCCCGAGGAGGCCGGTGACGCCCGGTCCGACCGACATCGTGACGTCGTTCACGGCGACGACGTTGCCGAACCAGCGGGAGACGTGGTCGATGTGGAGCGTTGTCACAGCCCGACCTTTCGGTAGCGGCGCATCAGGGTGCCGTACGAGCCGGCGACGAGCGCGAGGACGACCAGCAGATAGACCACGCCGACACCGGCGCCGGGACCCCCGCCGTCGGGGAAGCCCGTCGGTGCGCCCAGGAAGGCGGTCTGCACACCGTCGATGAGGGTCATCGGCGAGAACAGGCCGAGCCACTGGATGGCGCCCTCGTTCTCCGTGGCGTAGGCGATGCCCATGAGGGTGGAGACCGCCCCGTACGAGATCGTGAAGACGGCGATCACGGCGGCGACGCCGAAGCCGCGGCGCGGGGTGAGGGCCGCCATGACCAGCCCGATGCCGCCGAAGAGCAGCGAGAGCAGGGCCACCGAGACGAGCCCCTGGCCGAACATCTTGCTCTGCTCGGCGAAGTCCATCTTGGCCAGCATGGAGCCGATCCAGAGGATCAGCAGCGGGGAGGCGGTGAGGACGAAGAGCGCCGAGGCCATCGCGCCGAACTTGGCGAGGACGTAGTCCACGCGCTCGATCGGGCGGGAGAAGTACAGCGGCACCGTCCGGAACCGGAGGTCCCGGGAGACGGACTGGGGTGCCTGCGAGGCCAGGTAGATGCTGATGACGACCTGGAGGAACAGCGCGTACTGCGTGTACTCGATCGACAGCTTGGACTGCTTGGTGACGACCGCGACCGCGACGATGATCAGCGCCGGGACGCACATCACCGCGAACAGCAGCATCGGCAGCACCTTGGACTTGGCGCTGCGGCCGAGGCCGTACGCGCCGCGCAGCGACTGCGAGAACAGCGACCGCCGCGCGTACGCCCGGCCGAGGCGCGGGCCGTCGTAGGAGCGGTAGCCGATGTTGTGGATCCGGGTCGTGTCGGGAGCGGCCTTGGAGGTGTCGGTGCTCATCGGGCCTGCACCTCCTCGTGCTGCGCGGACGCCTCGGCGCCCTCGGGGCGGAAGACCTCGGCGATGTGGTGGCGGCGCTGCTCCATGCGGACGAGGCCGAGGCCGAGACCGGCGACGGTGTCCCGCACGAGGTCGTACGTCTCCTCGCCGGCCGCGTCCAGGAGCAGGATGTGTCCGGCGCCGGGCAGGCCGTCCTCGACGCCCGCGTGGATCGTGACGCCGGCGGCGGCGAGGGCCTCGCGGAGCGCGCCCGTGCCGTCGGGGTGGGTGTCGGAGTCGGTGACCTCGACCGCGAGCGTCGTGGTGATCCGGGTGAAGTCGCTGGTGGAGCTGGAGCGGAGGAGCCGCCCGCCGTCGATGACGACGACGTGGTCGCAGGTGCGCTCCAGCTCGCCGAGCAGGTGCGAGGTGACCAGGACCGAGATGCCGAAGTCGGTCCAGACGCGGCGGATCAGTCCGAGCATCTCGTCGCGGCCGACCGGGTCGAGGCCGTTGGTCGGCTCGTCGAGGAGGACCAGCTTCGGGTCGTGGACCAGGGCCTGGGCGAGCTTCACCCGCTGCTTCATGCCCGTCGAGTAGCCGCCCATGGGGCGGTAGCGCTCCTCGTACAGGCCGACGTGGCGCAGGGTGTCGGCGGTCCGCTCGCGGGCGGCGGTCGCGGGCAGTCCGGACATCCGCGCCATGTGGACGACGAACTCGGTGGCCGAGACGTCCGGCGGGAGGCAGTCGTGCTCCGGCATGTATCCGACGCGCTCACGGATCTCGGCGCCGGAGGTCCGGACGTCGAGTCCCAGGACCTCGGCGCGGCCCTCCGTGGCGGGGGAGAGGCCGAGCAGGATCTTGATCATGGTGGACTTGCCGGCTCCGTTGGCACCCACAAGTCCGGTCACACCGGGCCCGATGTCCAGGGAGAGCCGGTCGAGCGCGGTCACCCGGGGGAACCGCTTGCTGAGGCTTTCGGTCGCGATCACAGTCACGTTTCGAAGGTAGTGGTGTGCGCCACAGCGGTCGTCAGCCCAACGGCTCGATCCTTGTCCGACCAGAGGAGTACAAGCCAGTAGGGGAGGTCGAGACGAAAGTCTTTCCCCGTGTGCGCGGCGGGCTTCCCCCGGGGCCGCCCGTCGGTGTTTTCCACAGGCTCGTGCCCGACCCCTTGACGCAGCCGCCGAGCATTGTCACATTCATCGGTGTCAAGTTACGGACGCGTAGTGCGATCGGGCGCTCACACGGGATGGCGGGTGGCATGGCCTCAGCAGTGACAGGGGAACTCTCCGCGGAGCTGCGGGGGTTCAGGGAAGTGCAGCGGCTCTCCTACGAGTGCGCGGAAGCCGTCGCGGCGCAGCTCAAGCCCGGGGTGACCGAGCGCGAGGCCGCGCGGATGCAGCGGGAGTGGCTGTACGAGCGCGGGGTGCGGGACTGGTTCCACCGGCCGTTCGCCTGGTTCGGGGACCGCACCGCCTTCGTCGACTTCAAGATCCCCCTGCAGTTCTTCCCGACGAACCGGCGGCTGGAGCCGGGGATGCCGTTCATCCTCGACATGGCTCCGGTCTACAAGGGCCACACCGCCGACATCGGGTACAGCGGCTGCCTGGGCCTCAACCCCCTGCACGACAAGCTCCTCGCCGACCTGCGGGACCACCGCGAGCTGATCCTGCGCGAGGTGCGCGAGCGCCGCACGCTGCGCGAGATATACGAGGACGTGGACCGGCTCATGGTCCGCCAGGGGTACGCGAACCGGCACCGCGCCTACCCCTTCGGCGTCATCGCCCACAAGATCGACCGGGTGAGCGAGCGCCGCTGGTCGCCTACGCTCTTCGGGTTCGGCACCCAGGCGCTCAAGGGGCTCGCGAGCGACGCCCTGCACGGCCACCGGGACGGCTGGTCCCCGCTCTGGTCGCCGTACAAGTTCTCCGACCACCCGCCCAGGCCCGGCCTGTGGGCGGTCGAGCCGCACCTCGGATTCCGGGGGACGGGCGCGAAGTTCGAGGAGATCCTGGTCGTCACCGACTCGAAGGATCCCGAGCAGAGCGCTTTCTGGCTGGACGACGACCTGCCGCACGTGCGGCGCTGGAACGAAGGAGCGGTCTGATGGCGGGAATCGCCGGCCTCGGCACGGCGCGGGAGCGCTGGGTCCGTACGGGCGGGATAGAGCTGTGCGTCGCCGAGCTCGGCGACGCGGAGCGGCCGACCGTCCTGCTCGTGCACGGCTACCCGGACTCCAAGGAGGTCTGGTCGGAGGTCGCGACCCGGCTGGCCGAGGAGTTCCACGTGGTGCTGTACGACGTCCGGGGCCACGGCCGGTCCACGGCCCCGGCCCCGCTGCGCGGCGGCTTCACCCTGGAGAAGCTGACGGACGACTTCCTCGCGGTCGCCGACGCCGTCAGCCCGAACCGGCCGGTCCACCTCGTCGGCCACGACTGGGGCTCCGTGCAGTCCTGGGAGTTCGCCACCGTCCCGCGCACCGAGGGCCGGATCGCCTCCTTCACCTCGATGTCGGGGCCCTCGCTCGACCACTTCGGGCACTGGATCAAGCGGCGGATGGCCCGGCCCACCCCGCGCCGCGTCGGCCAGCTCCTCGGCCAGGGCGCCAAGTCCTGGTACGTGTACATGCTGCACACGCCCGTGCTCCCCGAGCTCGCCTGGCGCGGGCCCCTCGGCAAGCGCTGGCCGAAGATCCTGGAGCGGGTCGAGAAGGTCCCGGCCGGCGACTACCCGACGCCGTCCCTGCCGAGCGACGCGGCGCACGGCGCCTGGCTCTACCGGGACAACGTCCGCGCGCGGCTCGGGCGGCCGCGCCCCGACGCGTACGCCCACGCGCCGGTGCAGCTGATCACGCCGACCGGCGACGCGTTCCTCTCCGAGCGGCTCTACGACGACCTGGGGAGCTGGGTTCCGGACCTGACCCGGCGCACCCTGCCCGCCAAGCACTGGGTGCCCCGCACCCGACCCGACCAGCTGTCCGCCTGGATCGCCGAGTTCGTGCGGGCCAACGAGGAGCCGGCGACGAAGGCTCCGAAGCCGGTCGCGGCGACGGCGGCGAAGAGCGCGGTGAAGCCGGAGTACACGGAGCGGTTCGGCGGCCAGCTCGTCCTGGTGACCGGCGCGGCCAGCGGCATCGGCCGGGCCACCGCCTTCGCGTTCGCGGAGGCCGGGGCCCGGGTCGTGGCCGTGGACCGGGACGGCGAGGGCGCGGCCCGCACGGCCGAGATGGCCCGGCTGATCGGTGCCCCGGAGGCGTGGGGCGAGACCGTCGACGTCGCCGACGAGCAGGCGATGGAGAAGCTGGCCGCCAAGGTGGCGAGCGAGTACGGGATCGTCGACGTCCTGGTCAACAACGCGGGCATCGGGCTCGCCGGCTCGTTCTTCGAGACGACCAGCGAGGAGTGGAAGCGGGTCCTGGACGTCAACCTGTGGGGCGTGATCCACGGGTGCCGGATCTTCGGCGCGCAGATGACCGCGCGCGGCCAGGGCGGCCACATCGTCAACACCGCCTCCGCCGCCGCGTTCCAGCCGTCCCGCGCACTGCCCGCGTACAGCACGTCGAAGGCGGCGGTGCTGATGCTCAGCGAGTGCCTCCGTGCCGAGCTGGCCGGTCAGGGCATCGGGGTGTCCGCGATCTGCCCCGGCATCGTGAACACCAACATCACGGCGACGACGCGGTTCGCCGGGGTCACGGACGGCGCGGAGGAGAAGCGGCGTCAGAAGAAGGCCACCCGGCTGTACGGCCTGCGGAACTACCCGCCGGAGAAGGTCGCGGACGCGATCCTGGGGGCGGTCCTGCACGACCGGGCCGTCGTCCCGGTGACGCCGGAGGCCCGGGGCGCCCACTTCCTGTCCCGGCTGAGCCCGGGCGCGCTGCGGGCCCTGGCCCGCTGGCAGCCGCCCGCGTAGGGGGCCGGGTGCGGGAGGGACGTGCGGTCGTACGATCCCTCCCAGCAGGGGCCCCGCGGCGACGGGGTGCGGGAAGCGGTCGGTGGGAGCGGGTTTGTCCGAGCAGTCAGCACAGCCGGAGTACCGGATCGAGGACCTGGCCCATCTCAGCGGGGCCACGGTCCGGACGATCCGCGCCTACCAGGACCGCGGTCTGCTGCCCCGGCCCGAGCGGCGGGGCAGGTCGAACGTGTACGGGGACGCGCACCTCGCGCGGCTGCGGCAGATCGCCGACCTCCTCGACCGGGGGTACACCCTGGCCTCGATCAAGGAGCTCCTGGAGGCCTGGGACACCGGCCGGGGGCTCGGCGGGGTGCTCGGTCTGGTCGCGGAGGTCCACGGGCCGTGGACCGACGAGGAGGCGGCCCGGATCTCCCGCACGGAGTTGGACGCCCGCTTCGGCGGCATGCCGGACGAGGGCGCGATCCGGGAGGCCGTCGAGCTCGGCGTACTGGAGCCGCTGCCGGACCGGGAGACGGAGGAGTACCTCGTACCGAGTCCGCAAGAGCTCGCCGTGGCCGTCGAGTTGTACGCGGCCGGGGTGCCGCTCTCCGCAATCACCGGCCACCTGAGGGAACTTCGCGATCAGGTCGAGCACATCGCCTCCCGTTTCCTGGAGTTCACGACCGAGCACGTCTTCGCGCGCTATCTGGAGCACCGGCCGCCCTCGGACGCCGACGCGGCCGAGGCGGCGACCATGGTGCGACGGCTCCGCCCGCTCGCCCAGCAGACGGTCGACGCCGAACTGGCGCGTGCGATGCAGTTGTTGGCGACCCAGCACCTCCAGTTCCACCTCTCGCCCGAGGCGCCCCAGCTGAAGTCCGACGAACCGCGCGCGGTGGCTCTACCGGCCGGGACGATCAGGGCGGTTCAGGATCTCGTCGGATCGGAGGGCGTCGCGGCCTTCGTCACGGCGGCCACCGAACGAGAGGTCCACAAAAGAACATTGGACACTCTCGCCTCAAATCGGCACATCATGGACTAACTTACCTAATTCGGGATACATGAAAGGCCAGTTGTCCACAGAATGGCCAACTCGCCTGTGGATAAGTCATGTTGGCTGTGGATCAAACATGTACGCCGCAACTCATGAGGGCGATTCAATTCGTTGGTCCGGCGATCCCGGCTCCGGCATCCTGACGGGATGACCTCACAACAGAGGGACGAACGACGCACCGTGAAGGTGTCGAAGTACCTCTCCAAGCACCTGCGTCACCAGCCCGAGCGCATCGGTCTCGCCCTCGACGAACACGGCTGGACGGAGATCGACGCACTCCTCGGGGCCGCCGCCGAGCACGGCTTCCCCATCACCCGCGAAGAGCTCGACCACGTGGTCGCGACCAACGACAAGAAGCGCTTCGCGATCGAGGGCACCCGCATCCGCGCCAGCCAGGGCCACACCGTCGAGGTGGACCTGGACCTGCCCGCCGCCGAACCGCCCGCGTACCTCTACCACGGTACGGTCGCGGGCCGGCTTCCCGCGATCCGGGCGGAAGGGCTGCGCCCCATGGCCCGCCACCACGTGCACCTCTCCCCCGACCGGGAGACCGCGACCCGGGTCGGCGCCCGCCGCGGCCGGCCCGTCGTCCTGAGCGTGGACGCCGGAGCCATGCACCGGGCCGGGCACGTCTTCCGCGTCAGCGCCAACGGAGTCTGGCTGGCCGACGCCGTCCCACCGGAGTTCCTGCGCTTCCCGGGGTGATCCCGCGTGCCGGGGCGAACCCGCGCTTCCCGGGGTGAGCCCGTCTGTCGGGGTGAACCCATGCTTCCCGGGGCGAGCCCGTCCGCAGGGTGAATCCGTGTCCGGAATGAGCCATGCGGCATGATCATCCTCATGGCACACCCGCACCTGCCCAGCACCGAGGCCGCCGTCACCGCGATCCGCGAGATCGCCCAGGAGTTCGAGCTGGAGATGACCGTGACCGACGACATCGGCGCGGACCAGACGTCCCGGCGCACCTCGTCCGGCGCGTTCGCCGTCCTCGACCCGGACGGATCCCTCCCGCACGAGGCCTACGTCGAACTGGGCGGCTCCCCCTCCGTCACCGTCCAGGTCTTCCCCGAGGACGACGCCAAGATCATCGTGGAGGGGATCGAGTTCGCGGACGTGCCCCGCGACGCCGTCCCCGCCTTCCTCCGCTCCGTCCACGGCGGCCTCGCCCATGTGAAGGGCCGATTCTTCCCGCCCGGTTGGCGCCTGATCGTGCCGCTGCCCGGCGACGAGACGTACACGGAGTACGTCCCCGGCGCCTCGCTCACCGCCTGGATGAACAAGAACGTCCGCTGACCGCCACGGCCCCGGCCCCCTCTGGGCCGACCGCCCGCGCGGCACCGCGGACGGCCGCGGGGACACGGACCGCCGTAGGCTCGGTGACATGAGCCTGCGCCTGAGCACCGTGATCCTTCCCGTCGACCGCTGGCACGAGGGGGGCCGCCGGAAGTGGCGGCACGCCGAGGACCTCGGCTTCCACACCGCCTACACGTACGACCACCTGTCCTGGCGGACCTTCCGCGACGGCCCCTGGTTCGGTGCGCTGCCCACCCTCACCGCCGCGGCCGCGGTCACCGAGCGGCTCCGGCTCGGCACGCTCGTGACCTCGCCGAACTTCCGGCACCCCGTGACGCTCGCCAAGGACCTGATGTCGCTGGACGACGTCTCCGGCGGCCGGGTCACCCTCGGCATCGGGGCGGGCGGCAACGGCTTCGACGCCACCGCGCTCGGCCAGGAACCGTGGACGCCGAAGGAGCGGGCGGACCGGTTCGGCGAGTTCGTGGGCCTGCTCGACCGGCTGCTCACCGAGGACGCGGTGACGGAGCGCGGCACCTTCTACGCGGCGGACGAGGTCCGGAACATCCCCGGCTGCGTCCAGCGCCCGCGCCTGCCGTTCGCGGTGGCGGCGACCGGCCCGCGCGGCCTGCGCCTGGCCGCCCGCCACGGGCAGGCCTGGGTGACGACCGGCGACCCGAAGCTGTACGAGGAGGGGACCCCCGAGCAGTCGGTGGCGGCGCTGCGCGGCCAGATCGACAAGCTCGGCAAGGCGTGCGCCGAAGCCGGCCGGGACGTCGCCGACCTGGACAAGATCCTGCTGACCGGCTTCACCCCGGACCGCAACGGTCCGCTGGAGTCCGTGGCCGCCTTCGTCGACTTCGCCGGACGCCACCGCGACCTGGGCTTCACCGAGATCGTGATCCACTGGCCGGTCGCGGACTCCGCCTTCGCCACCGACCAGGCCGTCTTCGAGCGGATCGCCACCGAGGCCCTGGCCCAGCTGGGCTGAGCCCGAAGGGGGTGTCCCGCCGATCAGACCGGACGCCCCCTGGCCGGCGCCCGCCGGCCGTCCGTACGCGCCCCGGCGCCGCCCCCGCGCCCGTCGCGCGTCCCGGTCGACGGGTTCCGCGCGTCCGGCACGGACCTGCCGGAGCGGGCCGCGAGCGCGACGCCGACCCCGTCGGGCACGGCCGTGCCGGAGCCGGCCGCGAACGTCACCGCGGCCGTCAGGCCGGCCAGCACGTCGCCCACCAGCACCGGTTCCCGCACGGGCTGCTCCGATTCGGCCCGCTCGCACGTCCCGCAGAGGGCCATGCCGAGGCTCCCGATCCATCTGCCGTACGGCGCACCGCAGGCCTCGCACTCGTCGGACCGCCGACCCGAGACCATGCCCACCCCTCCGAGACGCCGCCGGCTCCCTGCCTCCTGAGGGTCTTCCCCGCACAACCCGGAACCGAACGGGCGTTTACGGCCACATTCGTACGCCGAAGGCGCAAGGGCCGGTAGAGCGCCGGATCAGCGGCGGCCGGAACGCTTCGGGAGGTTCCGGTAACCCGGGTGGACACCCGGCGTGAGGCCCTGCTGGCCGGCGATCCGCCCGAGGAGCTCCGTCAGCCGGACCCGGTCCTCCGGGTCGAGCGCAGCGAAGAGGTCGTCCTCGTGCGCCGCGGCCACCTCCCGGACCCGTTCGAGGACCCGACGGCCCTCCTCGGACACGTACAGCTCGTGGTGGCGGCGGTCCTCGGCGCTGCGACGCCGTTCCACGAACCCCTTCTGCTCCAGGTTGTCGATGAGCGCGACAACGCGGCTCGGTACGACACCGAGGTCGGCGGCGAGGGAGCGCTGGCTGCGCCCCGGGTCCATGGCGATCATCCGCAGCAGGCCGACGTCCGGCGGCGCGAGGCCCAGTTCGCCGACGCGTTCGCCGAAGCGCCCGGCCGCGTGTGCCCCGAGCTGGGCGAGCAGGAACGCGCCGAAGCGCGGGGGCGCGGCGGCGGCCGCTGCGGGGTCTTCGGCTGGTTGCCGGTCGGTACTCACCCGGTTATGGTACGAGACAAGAATGATTCTCTCCAGTGAACTATTCTCTTAAGAGAACGGACATGACTCGTGTCTGCAGAGAGCCGAACCGACACCCACCAGCCGACCGGAACGCCCCGGGAGCGCCAGGAGCCCCGAGAACACCAAGAGCCCCGGAACCCCCGGGAAGCCCAGGGAGGACCGCCGCCGGGCGTGCTCGCCGTGGTGTTCACCGCGCTGTTCCTGACCGGACTCGTCCTCGCCACGCTGCTCGCCGGCGGCGACCCGTTCCCCTCGCCCTTCGGCGACAGCGGCGAGATCGTGGCGTACTTCCGCGCCCACTCCGACGCCGTGCGGATCTCCGGCGCCCTCCAGTTCGCGGCCTCGATCCCGCTGGCCGTCTACGCCGCCACCGTCTCGGCCCGGCTGCACCGCCTCGGCGTCCGCGCCCCCGGCGCGACCATCGCCCTGGCCGGCGGCCTCCTCGCCGCCGGATTCCTGGCCTGCTGCGGCCTGGTGAGCTGGACCCTGTCCCGCCCGGAGGTCCTCGAACTCCCGGCGCTCACCCGGGCCCTCCAGTACCTGGCCTTCGCCACCGGCGGCCCCGGGCACGTCGTGACGCTCGGCCTGCTCGTGGCCGGGATCGCCGTGCCCGGCCTCCTCGCCGGACTGCTGCCCCGCGCACTGGCCGTCACCGGCCTCGCCCTCGCGGCCGTCGCCGAACTCGCCACGCTCACCCTGCTCTTCGACGGCGCCGCCCTGCTGCTTCCGCTGGCCCGCTTCACCTGCCTGGGCTGGCTGATCGCCGCCGGATTCCTGCTGCCCCGCCGCCGCACCCGCAAGGAGCACTGACATGACCTCGCAGCCGACCGCGCCCCCCACCCCGCACCTGACCGAGAAGCTCGTCCGCTTCCAGCAGCCCGAGAAGACCCTGCGCTATCTGGGGGAGCTGCCCGAGGCGCGGCTGGCCGAGCTCTTCGGCCTGGACGCCGACGCCTACCGCGCGCTGCTGCGGGACTTCGACGAGCAGGCGCGGGCCACCGCCGCCGAGCTGACGAAGGACGCCGACTTCGCCGACCGGGCCGGCCGGCTGCCGTTCCGGCCCGGGCAGCGGATCGTGGCCCTCGGCGAGAGCACCACCGCCGACCGGCTCTCGTGGTTCTCGATCCTGCGCCACCTCCTCCCCGACGGCGTCGAGCTCGTCAACCTCGCGGTCTCCGGCCTCACCACCTCCCAGGCCCTCGCCCAGCTGCCCCAACTGTCCTTCCTGCGCCCCGACTGGGTGCTGTGCATGCTCGGCGCGAACGACGCCCAGCGGCTCGGCCGCGGCACGGGCGCACCCGGCACCCGGCTGGTCAGCGAGGCGGAGACCACCCGCAACCTCCTCGCCCTGCGGGAACTCGGCGGGCGGACCACGCGGACCGGGGACGCCGGAGACACCGCCCCGGACCGCTGGATCTGGCTCACCCCGAGCTCCATCGACCAGGAACGGGCGGACGCCTACCCGCACTTCCGCCGCGCCGGCATCGGCTGGGCGAGCGAGGACGTCGACGGCGTCGCCGACTTCCTCCTCGGCCGGCCGGAACGCACGGTCGACACCCGGCAGGCCACCGCCGGCCTGCAGCTCGACGACGGCATCCACCTCACCCTCGAAGGCCAGCGGGCCGTCGCCATCACGCTCGTCGACGCGCTCGCGGAGAGCGGAACGACGGCGAACCGAACGGAGACGGAGACGAGGGCGGAGACAGAGACGGGAACGAGGACGGGAACGGGGACGGAGACAGGAACGGGAACGAGGACGTCATGAAGCTGCTTCTCTTCGGCGTGACGGGCGGCACCGGTGCGCAGCTCCTCGCCCAAGCCCTCGCCGCCGGTCACCAGGTCACCGCCGTCGCCCGCCGCCCCGCCCGGTTGCCGGTCACGAACGCCGGGGCGCGGCTGACCGTCGTACCCGGGGACGCCCTGTCACCCGAGGGCTGGCGGCGGGCGGTCCCCGGGCACGACGCCGTCCTCTCCTGCCTCGGCAGCACCGACCGCAAGAACCCGACGACCGTCTACTCGGAGGGCACCCGCAACATCGTCGAGGCCATGCAGGCCGCCGGCGTCGGCCGACTGGTCTGCCTCTCCTCGGCGGGCCTGGAGATCGCCCCGGGCGTCCCGCTGCCGCAACGCCTCGTCACCCGGTACGTGGTCCAGCGGCTCTACCGGCACGGCTACGCCGACATGGCGCGGATGGAGAGCTTCATGACCTCGGGCTCCGCCGGCGGCACGGCCTGGACGGTGGTACGGCCCCCGATGCTCACCGACGGACCGCTGACCGGCAGCTACCGCACGGCCGAGAACGGTCACCTGGACCGGCCGAAGTCCCTCTCCCGTGCCGATCTCGCGCACTACCTGCTGACCCGCGTCGACGACGAGCGCGCCCACCGGGCCGTCGTGGAGGTCGCGTACTGAGCCGTATCGGCCACAGGCCGACCGAAACCAGGCCACTCATATGTGCGGCTCCCCGCACGCACGTGCGTCCGGTGCGGAAGAATGGTGCGGTGACCTCTCCCCGTTCCCCGCGCCCTTCCGCGCCGGCGCCCCGGCTGATCGCCACCGACCTCGACGGCACCCTGCTGCACGACGACAAGTCCGTCTCCGCACGCACGGTCGCCGCCCTCGCCGCGGCCGAGCGAGCCGGAATCGAGGTCTTCTTCGTCACCGGCAGGCCGGCGCGCTGGATGGACGTCGTCAGCGACCACGTCCACGGGCACGGCCTGGCGATCTGCGCGAACGGCGCAGCCGTCGTGGACCTCCACGGAGAGAACACGTTCGTCGAGGTACGCCCGCTGGAGCGGTCGGCCGCCCTCGCCGTGGTCACGGCCCTGCGCGCCGCCGCCCCGGGCACCTCGTTCGCCGTCGAGCTCACCACCGGCATCCACTACGAGCCGCAGTACCCGCCGTTCTTCCTCGACCCCGGCGCCACCGTCGCCACCGCCGAGAAGCTCCTCTTCGAGGAGGCGCCCGGGGCCGCCGCACCCGTGCTCAAGCTGCTCGCCCAGCACCCCGAGCTCGACCCCGACGCGTTCCTCGCGGTGGCCAAGGAGACCGCCGGCGACCTGGCGTCCTTCACCCGCTCCAGCCCCACCGCGCTCATCGAGATCAGCGCGCTCGGCGTCTCCAAGGCCTCCACGCTCGCGCGGTGCTGCGCCGAGCGCGGCATCACGGCGGACGAGGTCGTCGCCTTCGGCGACATGCCGAACGACATCGAGATGCTGACCTGGGCCGGCCGCTCGTACGCGATGGGCAACGCCCACCCCGACGTGATCGCCGCCGCCTCCGGCCGCACGGTCGGCAACAACGAGGACGGGGTCGCCGTCGTCATCGAGCAGCTGATCGCCGAGGCACTGACCGCGACACAGGACGGCACCGCGACGCAGGACGGCACCGCGCAAGGCTGACCGTCAGGCCGACCGGCCCGTACGGGGACTCCCACACCGGAACGCCCGTACGGGGACTCCCACACCCGAGCTCCCGTATGGGGACTACAGCGGCGCCTCCCACACCACCGTCGTACCGCCGCCGTCCTCCCCGAGCCCCGGCCCGCACCAGCTGGCGCCGCCCAGTGACTCGGCGCGCCGGGCCAGGTTGCGCAGACCGCTGCGGCGCCCGCCCGCCGGGATGCCGATGCCGTCGTCCGCGACGGAGAGCCGCACCCCCGCGGAGCCGTCGGGAAGGGTGGCGGTGGCGTCGACGACGACCTCGATCCGGTCCGCCTCGGCGTGCCGGAACGCGTTGGAGAGCGCCTCGCGCAGGGCGGCGATGAGGTTCTTGCCGGTCAGTTCGCCGACCGTCGAGTCGATCGCGCCGAGGAAGCGGTGCGCGGGCTTGAAGCCGAGGGGGACGGCCGCCATGTTGATCTCCCGCAGGACGCGGGTGCGCAGTCCCGACGGGGCTTCGGCGGGGCCCTGCTGGAGCGCGAAGATCGCCGTACGGATCTCCTGGATCGTCACGTCCAGCTCGTCGACGGCCTTGCCCACGCCCTCGCGCACGGCCGGCACGATCGACCTGCGCTGGGCGCTCTCCAGCATCATCCCGGTGGCGAACAGCCGCTGGATGACCAGGTCGTGCAGGTCGCGGGCGATCCGGTCGCGGTCCTCGTACACGGCGAGGCGCTCCCGGTCCCGCTGCGCGTCGGCCATCATCAGGGCGAGCGCGGCCTGCGAGGCGAACTGGGTGGCGAGCGTCCGCTCCGCCTCGGTGAACTGGCGGGCGCCCCGCGCCCGGGGCGTGGCGAGCGCCCCGAGGACCCGCCCGCCGCTCTGCAGCGGCAGCATCATGCCGGGCCCGTACGCGGAGGTCAGCCGGCTGATCATGCGCGGGTCCGTCGAGGCATCCGTGATGAAGACCGCCTGGCCCTCCAGGAGTTCCTTGACCACGGCGCTCTCGGGCGGGATCACCACGCCGAGCGACTTGGTGGGTCGGGGCGAGGAGACGGCGACGATCTCCAGGCCGCCCTCCTCGGCGGGCAGGAGCACGATCCCGGCGTCCGCGTCGGCGAGCCGCCGGGCCTGTTCGGCGACGACGGTGAGGGCGTCGTCCGCGTCGCCGCCGGAGAGCAGCGCGGTGGTGACGGCGACCGAGCCGTCGATCCACCGCTCGCGCTGCCGGGCGGCCTCGTAGAGGCGGGCGTTGCCGATGGCGATGCCCGCCTCGGTGGCGAGCACCCGGACCATGTGGACGTCGTAGTCGTTGAACTCGCCGCCGCCGTGCTTCTCGGCGAGGTACAGATTGCCGAAGATCTCGCCCTGGACCCGGATGGGGACGCCGAGGAAGGTCCGCATCGGCGGATGGCCCGGCGGGAATCCGGCCGCGCGGGGGTCCTCGGACAGGTCGGCGAGGCGGATGGTCTGCGGGTCGCGGATCAGCGCGCCGAGCAGTCCCGCGTGCCCGTCGGGTCGGCGGCCGATGCGGCGGGCTGTGGCCTCGTCGACGCCGAAGGTGACGAAGTCGGACAGGCCCTCGCCCTCGTCGTCGACGACGCCGATCGCCGCGTAGCGGGCGTCGGCGAGCTCGGCGGCGGTCTCGCAGATGCGGTCGAGGGTGGAGTGGAGTTCGAGCCCGGTACCGACCGAGCGCATGGCCTCCAGGAGCTGAGGCACGCGGGCGGTGAGCTCCGTGGACAGTCCCTGGAGGCTGCGGGTGGCCTGGGTGGCTGCTTCCAGGGGGTCCGGGGCGTCGGACTCTTCGGCGGTCATGGGCTTGAGCCTAGTAAGTCCTATTTGGCGAGAAAAGTCGGCTGGTCCTCTCCGCCGCCCTCCGCCATGCCGGCTCCGCCCGCTCCCACCGCCAGCAGATCGGTCTGCCGCTCCTGTTCCAGCATCCGGCGCAGCGGGCCGTCCGCCGCGGCCAGCTCCGCGTACGGGCCGCGCTGCACGGTCCGGCCGCCGTCGAGGACGATCACCTCGTCGACGGCTTCGAGGCCGTGCAGCCGGTGGGTGATGAGGACGGTCGTACGGCCTTCGGTGGCGCGCAGCAGATCGTCGGTGAGCGCGTCGGCGGTGGCCAGGTCGAGGTGCTCGGCCGGCTCGTCGAGGACGAGGACGGGGAAGTCGGCCAGGAGGGCCCGCGCGAGCGCGAGGCGCTGGCGCTGGCCGCCGGAGATCCGGGAGCCGTGCTCGCCCACGAGGGTGTCGAGCCCGGCGGGCAGCCCGTCCACCCAGTCGAGCAGCCGGGCGCGGCGCAGCGCCTCGCGCAGCTCGTCGTCGTCCGCCCCGGTGCGGGCGAGCCGCAGGTTCTCGCGGACGGAGCTGTCGAAGAGGTGGGCGTCCTGGGCGCAGAGGCCGACCAGCCGCCGTACCGCGTCGCCGTCGAGTTCCCCGGCCGTGACGCCGCCCAGTCGGTACGTGCCGTGCTCCGGGTCGAGGAACCGCAGCAGCACCTGGGCGAGCGTGGTCTTGCCCGAGCCGGAGGCGCCGACGACGGCGACCCGCCGCCCGGCCTCCAGGGTGAGCCGGAAGTCGGCGAGTGCCGCCCGGTCCTGCCCGGCGTACCGGGCCGACAGCCCGTCCAGTTCCAGCGGGAACGGGCTGGCCGGGGGAGTCCCGGGCCGGGCCGGTTCGTGTACGGGGACGGGGGTGTCGAGCACCTCGAAGACCCGCTCGGCACTGTGCTTGACGCGCTGCCGGTACTGCACGGCGAGCGGCAGTCCGGTGACGGCCTCGAAGGCGGCGAGCGGCGTCAGGACGACCACGGCGAGGGCCACTCCGTCGAGGCGCCCGTCCCGCACGCCCTGGACGCCGACGGCCGCGGCGGCCACCACCGTCAGGCCGCAGACCAGTGCCGAGAGTCCGGCCCCGAGCGCGGTGGCCGCGGCCTGCCGGGAGGCGATGCCGGTGAGGGCGCGGTCGGCGTCCCCGGTCCGTTCGATCCTGCCCCGCAGCGCACCGGCCACCGTCAGCTCGGCGCAGCCGCGGAGCAGATCGGCCACGGCGGTCGCCAGGCCCCCTCGCGCAGGGGCCAGCCGCCGTTCAGCCCGGCGGGCGAGGGCCCCGCCGGCCGCCGGCACGGCGATCCCGGCGACCAGCAGGCCCACGGCGAGGACGGCGCCGGCCTCGGGCAGCAGCCAGGCGGTGAACCCGGCGGACGCCACGCCCACGACGAGTGCCGCGCCCACCGGGAGCCACCAGCGCAGCCAGTAGTCCTGGAGCGCGTCGACGTCGTGGACCAGCCGGGCGAGCAGGTCGCCGCGCCGGTTGCGGCGCAGCCCGGCCGGGGCGATCCGCTCCAGGCCCCGATAGACGGAGACCCTCAGCTCGGCGAGCATCCGCAGCACGCCGTCGTGCGACACGAGCCGCTCCGCGTACCGGAACACGGCCCGGCCGATGCCGAACGCGCGCGTGGCCGTGACGGCCACCATCAGATAGAGCACGGGCGGCTGCTCGGACGCCCGCGAGATCAACCATCCGGACACCGCCATCAGTCCGACGGCGGACCCGAGCGCGAGGCTTCCGAGCAGCAGCGCGAGCAGCATCTGCCCCTTGAGCTCGCCGGCCATCCCCCGCACGCGCCCGAGCACCGACGACCCTGAGGTGGGGGTCCGTTCCGCACGGGGCGGGACGGAGAGGTACGGCTCTGCTGCCGCGTCGGGCCCGATGCCTCCGTCGCCCCGGCCGGTACCCCCGGCCGCCCCCGCTGCGACGGGAACCGCGGCGAGCACGTCCCCGGCGGGCTCCGCGCGGCCCAGCGTCACCACCCGGTCGGCGACCGCGAGCAGCGCAGGCCGGTGCACGACCAGCAGCACCGTCCGGCCCGCCGCCAGCCGCCGGACCGCGTCGACGACTCCCGCCTCCGTCT
Organism: Streptomyces sp. NPDC056361; assembly: GCF_042262805.1. Classification (NCBI taxonomy): domain Bacteria; kingdom Bacillati; phylum Actinomycetota; class Actinomycetes; order Kitasatosporales; family Streptomycetaceae; genus Streptomyces; species Streptomyces sp. NPDC056361. The sequence goes on along the minus strand of NZ_JBHJQI010000012.1, from coordinate 7,387 downwards.
CCCCGTCCAGCGCCGCCGTCGGCTCGTCGAGCAGCAGCAGCGGCCGGTCCGCCAGGAACGCCCGGGCGAGCGCGAGCCGTTGCCGCTGGCCCGCCGAGAGTCCCGCGCCGTCCTCGCCGAGGACCGTGTCGAGCCCTTGCGGCAGCCCCGTGACGAACCCGTCCGCCCCGGCGTCCCGCAGTGCCTCCCGTACCGCCTCGTCGGAGGCGTCCGGGCGGGCCAGCCGCACGTTCTCGGCGACCGTCCCGGCGAAGAGGTACGGGCGCTGCGGCACCCAGGCGATCCGCGACCGCCAGGCCTCCAGGTCGAGCGCCGCGAGGTCCTCGCCGCCGACCCGTACCGAACCGCCCTCCTCGGGCACCGCGAACCCGAGCACCACGTCGAGGAGCGTGGACTTCCCGACGCCGCTCGGTCCGACCAGGGCGACCGTCTCGCCGGGCTCGACCGTCAGCGTCGCCGCGTCGAGCGAGGGTTCGGCGCGCCCCTCGTGGCGTACCGTCACCCGGTCGAGTGCGAGCCGCAGGACGTCCGGCACCGGCGCCGTGCCGCCGTCACGTACCGGCTGCTCCAAGACGTCGAAGATCTCCTCCGCCGCCGCGAGCCCCTCGGCCGCCGCGTGGAACTGCGCCCCCACCTGCCGCAGCGGAAGGTACGCCTCGGGGGCCAGGACGAGGATGACGAGCCCGGTGTAGAGGTCGAGCTCGCCGTGGACCAGCCGCATGCCGATGGTCACGGCGACGAGGGCGACCGACAGCGTCGCGAGGAGTTCCAGGGCGAAGGAGGAGAGGAAGGCGATCCGCAGCGTGCGCATCGTCGCCCGGCGGTACTCCGAGGTGATCGCACGGATCGACTCGGCCTGTGCCTTGGCCCGGCCGAAGATCTTGAGGGTGGGAAGGCCGGCCACCACGTCGAGGAAGTGTCCGGAGAGCCGGGAGAGCAGCTTCCACTGCCGGTCCATCCGGGCCTGGGTGTACCAGCCGATGAGGATCATGAAGATCGGGATGAGCGGCAGGGTGACGACGATGATCGCCGCCGAGATCCAGTCCTCGGTGACGATCCGGGCCAGCACCGCCACCGGTACGACCACCGCAAGTCCCAGCTGCGGCAGATAGCGGGCGAAGTAGTCGTCGAGCGCGTCCACTCCCCGCGTCGCGAGCGCGATCAGCGAACCGGTCTTCTGGCCGCTCAGCCACCCGGGGCCGAGCGCGGCAGCCCGGCCGAGCAGCCGGCCCCGGAGTTCCGACTTGACCGCCGCGCTCGCCCGGTGGGCGGCGAGCTCGGTCAGCCAGGAGACCAGTCCCCGTGCCACCGCGACGCCCGCGAGCAGCAGCAGAGGGGTGGTCAGGGCGGAAACCGACTGGCCCTTCTGGAAGGCCCCCACCACGATCTCGGCGATGAGCATCGCCTGGGCGACGACCAGCGCCGCCCCGACGAGGCCGAGGGCGACCACCGCGATCAGGAAGAGACGGGTGGCCCGGGCGTACCGGAGCAGGCGCGGATCGATCGGTTTCACGTGAAACATGCCCCTCTAGTGAGCGTCGGCGATGTGCTGCGTACCGATGCGCTTACGGAACACCCAGTAGGTCCAGCTCTGGTAGAGCAGCACCAGCGGGGTCGCGATCGCCGCGCACCAGGTCATGATCTTGAGCGTGTACGGGCTCGACGACGCGTTCGTCACGGTAAGGCTCCACTCGGGGTTGAGCGAAGACGGCATGACGTCCGGGAAGAGGGCGAGGAAGAGCATCGCCACCGCGGCGGTGATCGTGACGCCCGAGAGCGCGAAGGACCAGCCCTCACGCCCCGCCTTGATGGCGGCGATGGCACCGACGAGCGCCACCACGGCGACCAGCATCGCCGCGAGGCTCCAGCTGTCTCCCGTGTCGACCTGGGTCCAGATCAGGAAGGCCAGCGCGAGCACCGCCGTCACGAGGCCCAGCTTGAACGCGAGCGCCCGCGACCGGCCCCGGATGTCCCCCACCGTCTTCAGCGAGGCGAAGACCGCGCCGTGGAAGGTGAAGAGCGTGAGGGTGACCAGGCCGCCGAGGAGCGCGTACGGGTTGAGCAGGTCCCAGAAGCTGCCGACGTACTCCATCTCCGCGTCGATCTTCACGCCCCGGACGATGTTGCCGAAGGCCACGCCCCAGAGGATCGCCGGGATCAGCGAGGTCCAGAAGATGGCCTGCTCCCAGTTGCGCTGCCAGCTCTCCTCGGGCCGCTTCACCCGGTACTCGAAGGCGACGCCCCGGATGATCAGGCAGACGAGGATGATCAGCAGCGGCAGGTAGAAGCCGGAGAAGAGCGTCGCGTACCACTCGGGGAACGCGGCGAAGGTCGCGCCGCCGGCGGTCAGCAGCCACACCTCGTTGCCGTCCCAGACGGGCCCGATGGTGTTGATGAGGACCCGCTTCTCGACCCGGTCACGGGCGAGCAGCTTGGTCAGGATCCCGACCCCGAAGTCGAAGCCTTCGAGGAAGAAGTAGCCGGTCCAGAGGACGGCGATGAGTACGAACCAGACGTCGTGGAGTTCCATGCCTCGATCTCCTGAGCCTCAGTACGAGAAGGCCATGGGGCGGTCGGGGTCACGAGAGTCCCCGCCGATCTTGGTGGGCGGGTTGAGGTCGTCCTCGGTGAGCTCCGGCGGGCCCGCCTTGACGTACTTGACGAGGAGCTTGACCTCGATCACGGCGAGGACGGCGTAGAGCGCCGTGAAGATGATCATCGAGGTGAGCACTTCGCCCGTGGTGGTGCCGGGGGAGACCGCGTCGCGGGTGCGCAGCACGCCGTAGACGACCCAGGGCTGGCGGCCCATCTCGGTGAAGATCCAGCCCCAGGAGTTGGCGATCAGGGGGAACGCCATGGTCCAGAGGGCGATGATCCAGTACCACTTGCCCAGGCGGGGGCTGAGCGCCTTCCGCTTGAACAGGACCAGGTTCGGCACTTCGTCCTCACCGGTCCTCAGTCCCGGTGCCAGCATGAACTTCTTCCTGGTCAGCCAGAGACCCAGCATGCCGATGCCCAGCGACGCCATGCCGAAGCCGATCATCCAGCGGAAGCCCCAGTAGGCGACGGGGATGTTGGGCCGGTAGTCGCCGGGCCCGAACTTCTCCTGCTCGGCCTTGTTCACGTCGTTGATGCCCGGGACGTACGAGCTGAAGTCGTCGTTCGCGAGGAAGGACAGCAGGCCCGGGATCTCTATGGCGACCGTGTTGTGGCCCTTCTCGACGTCGCCGTAGGCGAAGACCGAGAAGGGTGCGGGCGCCTCGCCGTCCCAGAGCGCTTCGGCGGCGGCCATCTTCATGGGCTGCTGCTTGAACATGACCTTGCCGAGCAGGTCGCCGCTGATGGCGGTGCCGAGGCCGGCGATGATCAGGGTGATCAGGCCGAGCCGCAGCGACGTCCGCATCACCGGGATGTGCTTCTTCCGCGCCAGGTGGAAGGCGGAGATGCCGACCATGAAGGCGCCGCCGACCAGGAAGGCCGCCGTGATGGTGTGGAAGAACTGGGTGAGGGCGGTGTTCTGGGTGAGCACCAGCCAGAAGTCGGTGAGCTCCGCGCGCCCGCGCTCCTCGTTGATGCGGTAGCCCACGGGGTGCTGCATCCAGGAGTTGGCCGCCAGGATGAAGTACGCGGAGAGGATCGTGCCGATCGACACCATCCAGATGCAGGCGAGGTGGATCCGCTTCGGGAGCTTGTCCCAGCCGAAGATCCACAGACCGATGAAGGTCGACTCGAAGAAGAAGGCGATGAGCGCCTCGAAGGCGAGCGGGGCACCGAAGATGTCGCCGACGAAGCGCGAGTAGTCGGACCAGTTCATGCCGAACTGGAACTCCTGCACGATGCCGGTGACGACTCCCATGGCGATGTTGATCAGGAAGAGCTTGCCCCAGAACTTCGTCGCCCTGAGGTACTTCTCCTTCTCGGTCCGCACCCAGGCGGTCTGGAGACCGGCGGTGAGGGCGGCGAGGGAGATCGTCAGGGGGACGAAGAGGAAGTGGTAGACGGTGGTGATGCCGAACTGCCAGCGCGCCAGAGTCTCTGGCGCAAGAGCGAGGTCCACGTCGTTTTCTCCTTACATCGCCGTGGTCACATCGGCAGTTTGCCCTGGTAATCCCACTTATTAAGGGACGAACCAGGACACGCTTGTGAACGCGTTCACATTCACAAGCATTATTGCTCATACGAAATCCGTACCTTCAGTCGGGGTCCCCCTACCGAAGGTCACCTCTTCCCAGGGCCTTCAACATATTGTTGAATCCGGGGCATGACCCTTCGGATACGCATCGTCTGGCCGGCCGGACACACCACGGCCACCCTTGAGGAGACCCCCACGAGCACGGCGCTCGCGGGAGCCCTCCCGATCTCCTCCACCGCCCGCACCTGGGGCGAGGAGGTCTACTTCGACACTCCGGTCTCCGTGCCCGTCGAGGACGGCGCACGCCAGGTCGTCGACCCGGGCACGGTGGCCTTCTGGACGGACGGCGACGCCCTCGCCCTCCCCTACGGCCCGACCCCGATCTCCCGGGGTGAGGAGTGCCGGCTCGCGAGCCCCTGCAACCTGCTGGGCTCGCTCGACGGCGACCCGCGGATCCTGGCCACCGTCAGGGACGGCGACCCGATCCGCGTGGAGCTCGCCGGCGGCTGATCAGCCCTCCTTGCGGAAGCCCTCCGCCACCTTCAGGAACAGGTCGTTCGCCTCGGTCTCACCGATCGTGACGCGCACGCCCTCGCCCGCGAACGGCCGCACCACCACACCGTGCCGCTCGCACTCCGCCGCGAAGTCCACCGTGCGCTCGCCGAGCCGCAGCCAGACGAAGTTCGCCTGGGTGTCCGGCACGGTCCAGCCCTGGGCCACGAGCCCGGCGTGGACCCGCTCGCGCTCGGCCACCAACGAGCCGACGCGCCCCAGCAGTTCGTCCTCGGCGCGCAGCGAGGCCACCGCCGCGTCCTGGGCCAGCTGGCTCACCCCGAACGGCACCGCCGTCTTGCGCAGCGCGGCCGCCACCGGCTCGTGGGCGACCGCGAAGCCGACCCTCAGCCCCGCCAGGCCGTACGCCTTCGAGAAGGTGCGCAGCACGGCGACGTTGGGCCGATCGCGGTACAGCTCGATGCCGTCCGGGATGTCGGCGTCACGGACGAACTCGCGGTACGCCTCGTCGATCACGACCAGGACGTCGGAGGGCACCCGGTCGAGGAAGCGCTCCAGCTCCGCACGGCGGACCGCGGTGCCGGTGGGGTTGTTCGGGTTGCAGACGAAGATCAGCCGGGTCCGGTCGGTGATCGCCGCCGCCATCGCGTCGAGGTCGTGCACCTCGCCCTCGGTCAGCGGCACCTGCACCGAGGTGGCACCGCTGATCTGCGTGATGATCGGGTACGCCTCGAAGGAGCGCCAGGCGTAGATGACCTCGTCGCCCGGGCCCGAGGTGGCCTGGAGGAGCGACTGCGCGACGCCGACCGAGCCGGTGCCGGTGGCCAGGTGGGAGACGGGCACGCCGAAGCGGTCTGCCAGCTCCTCCATCAGGCCGGTGCAGGCCATGTCCGGGTAGCGGTTGAAGTTCGCGGCGGCCGCCAGCGTGCTCTCCATGACCCCCGGCAGCGGCGGGTAGGGGTTCTCGTTGGAGGACAGCTTGAAGGCCACCGGCCCGCCCGCGGCGGCCGGCTTGCCCGGCTTGTAGGTGGGGACGCCGTCCAGCTCGGCCCGCAGCCTCGGGCTGCCCTTGCTCGTCCCGCTGGTCTCGCTCACTGTGTGGCCTCCTCGACCGTCCGTACCGCCAATACTCCTCACCTTAAGAGGATTCGCCCCCGCTGCGAATGGCCTGTGGACAACAGGAGGGACACGCTGTGGAAACGCGGCACCCCCTGAGGGGCGCGCGGCAGGGTGGCGTGCGCCGGTGGCGGGCGCCGTGGCGCGCATCCCCCGTAGAGGTGAGTTGAGACCTCTTCGAGACCTCACCCCCTCACCAGGCGTACGCCGTTCGACAACCACAGGTCTCATGGTGAAGCCCTGAACTGCCTTTGGTTTCATGCCTCTTGATGCTTTTTGATCATGCAGAAACGTGCCTGTCAATGCTTGCATATGCGACCGTCGCCACCGGCCCTCATCGCCCTACTATCGGCTCGCCATGACAGCAGCAGGGAAGCACCAGGTGAGCCGGGCACAGACCCGGGGAAGCCGGCAGGGCCGCGCGGGCATCCGGGACGTCGCCGCCGCCGCCGGGGTCTCCATCACGACTGTCTCCGACGCGCTCAACGGCAAGGGCCGACTCCCGGACGCCACCCGCCGCCACGTGCGCGAGGTCGCCGACCGGCTGGGCTACCGCCCATCCGCGGCGGCCCGCACGCTCCGTACGGGCAAATCGGGACTCATCGGCCTGACCGTGACGACGTACGGGGATGAACCTTTCACCTTCACCGAATTCGCGTACTTCGCGGAGATGGCCAGAGCCGCCACATCGGCAGCACTCGCCCGGGGCTACGCCCTGGTCATCCTCCCCGCCACCTCCCGCCATGACGTCTGGTCGAACGTCGCCCTCGACGGCACCGTCGTCATCGACCCCTCCGACCACGACCCGGTCGTCACCGAACTGGTCCGCCAAGGCCTGCCCGTCGTCTCCGACGGACGGCCCGCCGGCACCCTTCCGGTCACCGCCTGGGTCGACAACGACCACGAAGCCGCCGTCCTCGACCTGCTCGACCACCTCGCCGACGCCGGCGCCCGCCGCATCGGCCTCCTCACCGGAACCACCACCGACACGTACACCCGCCTGTCCACCACCGCGTACCTGAACTGGTGCGAACGGGTGGGCCAGGACCCCGTCTACGAGGCCTATCCGGCGCACGATCCGTGCGCGGGCGCCGTCGCGGCCGACCGGCTGCTCGCCCGCCCGGACCGGCCCGACGCCGTCTACGGCCTCTTCGACCCCAACGGAACCGACCTCCTGGCGGCCGCGCGCCGCTACGGGCTGCGCGTCCCGGACGACCTGCTGCTGGTCTGCTGCAGCGAGTCGACCGTCTACGCCACCACCGAACCGCCCATCACGACGCTCTCGCTCAAACCGCGCCGCATCGGCACGGCCGTCGTCCAGCTCCTCATCGACGCCATCGAGGGGATCGACGCGGACGGCCCGGTCGAGCAGGTGATACCGACCGAACTCATCATCCGCACCTCCTCGCAGCGCCGTTCGCCGCGCACGACGGTCAGCCCGCCGCGCTCACCCGCGAAGGACTGACACCCCCGAGGACCGACCCGCCCGGCACGCCGCCACGGCCGCCGCCCCCGCCCCTGCCCGTGGGCTGGGGCGGCGAAACCGGACACCACACCGGCCTCAACCCTGGACTGGACCTTCCCAATTCGGGCGAAACAACCGGTGAACCCGGAGTGGACCCGGAT